>JAFRLP010000296.1 GCA_017431185.1 Victivallales bacterium
GCCAGATTCACAACATTCCTGAGCAATTGCAGGTGGGGTTGCACGGGGGTCTGCGCCTTGGAGAGCAATTGCTTCAGCGCCAACTGCGAAGGGGCGTCGGACGCATGGAGCAGGGAGTGCAATTCGAGGCAGATACGGCTACGAATCAGTTGCAGGTCTTGGTCATAATCGCGCAGGATCCTGTCCCATTGTCTATTCTTCCTGAGCAGTTCCGCGTTGCAGGTCTGACGGCGGCGCTCGTCACCGGACGGCAACCCCCCGGGCCGTTCCGGCAGGTTGGAGGGGGTCCAGCTTTTCTGGAGGCGCGCCAGTGCCTGGTCTGAGAAGTTCTGCCTGGCCTGCTCCGCGGGCTTTTGCAGTTGCAGAAGGACTTCCCTGCGCAGTTTTTCCACGTTCTCCGCAAAATCTTTCACATTGACTTCCGCATTGCCGCGCTGTTCCTTGAGTCTCTCTTCCTCCGCCTGCTTTGTTTGGCGCAGTTCGGCAGCCTGATGGAATTGCCGGCTGGCCTCCTGGACAACCTTCCACTGCCTTTGCCATTGGGAGGAGAACTGCGGGAGTTTCTGTCCATCAGGGCACAGCACCGTCAGATTGTCAAGATACGGTGTCTCCTGAATGCTGGGCTGATACACCAGTTCGTTGTCCTCAGTCAATTCCAGATGGCCTGGCGGGGGCAGTGCTTCCAGCGGTTGCCGGCTAGGCTGGGAAGGAGTTTGAGGCGCCTCCTCCGACGCAATGGGAGTTTCCCCAATGGCCGGTTGCGCCGACGGGGGCGGGGAGGGCGGCGGAACTGGCTGCGGGGTGGCAGGCTCCACATCCCGAGGTGGAGAGTGCGGTTGGTTGGGTGGCGTATGATTGCGACCGACTTGAAGGGCGACGAGAACGCCTGCCAGGCCGCCAAGCAGCACCGTCAATAAAAGCGCGATTCGCAGTTTGCCTTGATTGGACTGGGAGGGCGGAAGCGGCAGAGCGGAGGCGATGCGCTTGCCTTCTCTGGCTGATTTTCCAGGGGTGGCACGGGAGAGGGGGAGCGGACGCAATGCGATGTCCGGTGCGGTGGAGGGCTTGGGCTTATTCTTGACGGTCTCCTCCGTTGCCAGGGGAGCGGTGTGTGCGCGACCGTTGTCCACCAAGGGGAAGTCTGTTTGAGGGCAGGGGCCTGGTTGAATCAGCGAGGCGAAAAAGGTGCTGTTTCGTGGGCGTTGGCCGACTTGCGGTTCGTTGCCGCCGGCGCAGAAGCGCAGGAAACATTCGGCGTTGGTGCTCGCCTGAGTGTAATACGTGCTGAACGTGAAGCCAGGGAGGTCGCTGGCGGGGAGAATGGCTGCCGCTTCGGCAATCAGTTGGAGCAAGGCCTGACCATCGGCAGTTTTCCAATGGTACTCGATATCCAGGCTATTGCGGTCGTGGCGCAGAAAATGCTCCGCAGTCAGATAGCCCCAATTGGAGTCGCCCGCCAAATTCTGCCAGGTCTGCGGGGTGGAAGGCAGGGGGGCGATGGCTGCTGTTCGTGGCTCAAGCAACTGCGGCTCGCCCTCCCAGGAGGTGACAAAGTTCCCTTTCGCCAGGCAGATGGCGGCTGCTCCGCCAGGCAGAGCGGCGAACTCCTCTGGCTGGTCGAAGAACAGATGATGCGCCAGAATGTTGGAGCGGTTGGTGTAGTCGAATCCGGCGAAGGCGATTCGCGAGACAATCAGCAGGGGGCGCGTGCCCACCCGCAGACGCAGAAAGCGGAAATTGACGGGGTTCCGCGACGCATCTGGCGAATGCGCGGGAATCAGCAGTTTGTACGCGCTGAGTTTCTCCACCAGCGAAATCAGTTCCGCCGGGGCCCCACGGGTCCACGCCACCGAGCAGAAGCCGCTTATGCCAGGCCGCAGCCCTCGTTGCGCAGATGTGTATATCAGTTCGTACATTGAGGCAGGGGGATTGTATTTCTCATGGGAGGCGATTGCCTTTTAATGTAACACCGTTTTCGCAAAATTACAGCCGGACCCAGTGGAATCCTCCCCCCTTGTTTTTTTCCATCGCTGGTTTGACAAACCTGAAAAACGGTGGTATATTTTCATCTAAACATGTGTAGATAAGGATTTCCAGGTGATTTTTCAAGATGAACTTGCGGGAAATGGCCAATGAACTGGGGTTGTCGCCGACGACGGTGTCGGTGTGCCTGCATGGGGCGCCCGCCAAATTGGGGTTGTGCGCGGAGACGGTTGCCCGTGTTCGTTCCTTTGCGGAGCGGATGGGGTACGTGCCGAATCGACTGGCACGACGGATATTCCATCCGGAGTCCCAGGGTGTGATTGGGATATTGGTTCGCCGTGACAGCGCCCTGGAGCGCAATGAGCCTGTGGTCCAGGAGGCGATGGCGCGTCTGAATGCGTCAAGGCGGGAGTACACGGTTGTGAGTTACGAGGAGGAGCGCTTTGTGGAGAACGTGCAGATGCTTCATGGCATGGCTGTGCGTCACGTCATCTGCCTGGGCGTCCTGCATAATGCGCCATTCGGGAGGCTGGAGTCGCTCAAGGGGCTGGCGTTGTACGTGCCGGACAGCTATGATGAGCCGAAGGGGATGCCGGAGTGCGTGCGTTTCTGCGGTTTCTGCGACCGCACGGCGTTCTATCGGGATTTGCGGGAGCGGTTGATGCGCGCCGGACTGGATCCGCTTGTCTGCAACCTGAGCATTGCGCAGCGCCTGGGCGATTTGTCCCTCTGCCCTGGCGAGGAATTCGGCGAAACCTCGGGGACGGAGAACTGCTTTGAACTGGGGCGGAGCATGGCCGCCCGCGTGGAGCGGATGTGGCGCGAGGGGCGGTGCCGGACCATCATTCTGGGCAATGACAGCGTGGTGCTTGGGCTGATGGGGGCGCTCCAGGACCGCGGTCTGCGGATTCCAGAGGACCTCGCGCTCATCGGCTTCAACGACGTGCCCTACTGCGCCTATGTCCGGCCTGCCCTCTCCACGGTGAGACTGCCCGTCCTGCAGCATGTCCACGCCGTTCTTGACCATCTGCTGGATGGTGCGCCGCTTCCCCGCGTGGTGCGTTCCATGCCGACTCTGGTGCTGCGCGGCACCACCCCGAAAGCCTTCCAAAATGAAAACCGCCTGAACAGGATCTGCAAAAAGGAGAAGAAAAATGCGTGAAAATGCGTCGCGGTTCACCCTGATTGAGTTGCTCGTCGTCATCGCCATAATCTCGATACTTGCGGCGATGCTCCTGCCTGCGTTGAGCAAGGCGCGGGAGAAGGCAAGGACAATCTCCTGCGCCAGCAACCTGAAGCAGTTGGGTCTGGCGTTTGCCCTTTACAATGATGACAATGCGGGATTCTATCCCTACACCGGCAAGCGGACGGAGGAGGAGACCAACGAGGATTGCGCCGAGAACGCCAGCGACACCCTGGGCTTCTTCTGGCACAAGGTGCTCCAGAAATACTACCTCCATGGCAAAATCTGCTCGAACAGGGGCAACAAGAATTACGTCTGCCCTGCGCATTTCCCCGACAAGCTGTTCCAGCAGTACATCAGTTACGGGTACAACCACCAGAACATCGGGTCGAGCAAGCGGGCGAAGTCCGCGAAACTGACGAGCAACGAGTACACGCCTGCGCAGGCGGGGCAGCTGCGCAGGCCGTCGCGCACGGTCTGCACCATGGACGCCATGCAGGTGAGCGACACCTCCCTGACCCCGCAGACGCAGCGTGGATACTATACCGTCAATGACGTGCCCACATCGTCCCTCACCGGAACCAACGCCATGTATCCCGCCGCACGGCATTTGGGTACGCTCAATGTCCAGTGGTGCGACGGGCATGTCACCAATGTCAGGATTCCCGGCTATGAGGACTATGTGAATGCGCCTTACGTCCCCTCCGTTTTTGGAAAAACCACCGATGATGAAAACTGCTGGAACCGCTGACGGAGGTATGAGATGAAAACGATAGCGGGATTGCTGTTGTGGATGGCGTTGTTTGCGGGGGCTTTCGAGGTGAGGGAGGAAAACGGGCGATTCCTGATCACGCATGGCGGGCGCGAAATCGTCGCCGCCATCGACAGCAGCGGGCTGGGCGAAGGCTCCAAGGCAAGTCAAACTCGGCTGCCGGACGGCGGGCGCGCCTGGAACCGCTGGTCGGAACAGCGGGACACGCGCATCCGGCAGGAGGTCGCCGTCACCGCTGACGGAAGCGAGGTGGAAATCACCATGATTGGCGAGTGCGACGCCTATCCGGCCAGTCCGGAACGCCAAATCGTGCTGACTGTCCCCTGGCGGACTGTGGCGGGGAAGAGATACCGCGGTCTGATTGGCAACGGACGGGACTGGCGCGAAGGGCAGGGCGTGTTTGCGGATGGGCAGCCGCCAGTCCCGGACGTCTGGCGTTACCTGGAGATTGACGGCCTGGTGTTTGACTTCAACCCCATTGGCGCGGGGGATGACGCGCTCTCCTACACCACAGGTGCCATCCGCGGAGTCTGGAGGGTCAGCAGGGAGGGGGAGGACCTGCGTTTCACCTCCGGCTCGACACTTCCCGAACGCGGCGGCATGACTGGCGCCAAGGTGGTGATTCGCGAAGGGCGCATGGAGTCGGATTTCCCCTCCCACCACGCCTTGCGGACCTACCATTATCCAGTGCGTCTGCCGATTTCGCGGCTCTACTCCTTTGGGTCTGGCAGGCATGGGCGGCAGTATGCCGCCGCCGACACGTCCGGCATCGCGTTTGGCGGGGAGTTCGGCTGGCTGGGGGAACCCGAACTCCGTGTCATCAGCCCCGGGCCCGAGGGCGCGTTCTATTCCGCCGTGGCGGGGAGCAACGCCGTGTTCCGCATTGCGGGACTGGTGCCCGGACTCCATTTCGTTCAGGTCGCCAGCGGCAATTTCAGCGGTGCGGAAAATGGCTTTGCCATCCGAGTGAACGGGCGCGTGGCCTTGGAGAAATCCGCTGTCGCCGCACGAGAACTCCTGACGGTCGCGCTGCCCGTATGGGTCGAAGGCGACTCCGTGGATATCCAATTTGACGGCGACTTCCTGGTCTCCGCCATCGGCTCCGCCTTTCTGATGGCCCGCTCCGAGGACTTCAACTACCGCCGCGGATACTGGGTCAGCGACGGCTACGAACCCGCTGTCATCTACCGCAACGACGAGACCAAGCCCGACGCCGTGTTCCAGGTGGCGGTGGAGCGCATTCCCATGCCCGTGCCGGGTGAGGAGGACTCCGCTCCGCGCCGTCCATTCGCGCGGGAGAGGGAGTTGCCGGACGCGGAGGCCCCCGAAATGGCCTGGACGCGACACGCCTGCATCCACCATCTGGGCTACAACCTGGCCACCATGGCGGAGTATCGCGAGCCAGCCCTGCTGGAACGAAGGCTCGACGAACTTCAGGCGCAGGGTGCCACCGTCGTGCAGGTTTCGGGGATGCACTCCCGCCATACCTATGTCAACAGCATCGAGCGTGGCAAGCAAATGGTGGCGCAGGTGGTCAAGGCGGCGCACGCCCGGGGGCTGAAGGTGATGGACCACCATGACGCCACCCTCTGCTGGAATGAGGGAGCCGGCTTCCGGACGGTTTCCGAGCGCCTGGCGGAGACGGTGCGGGGGCTGCCTGACCAGATGCCCAATGCATCCTTTTGCATCATGAATCCCGTCTTCAACCGCACCTATCGCGACTATCTGCTGGACTTGGTGCGGGCTGGCGTTGACGCCTTTCAGTGCGACGAGGTCTATTTCTTCGGGTATGGCTGTGGCTGCCGCCATTGCCGTGCCGCGTTCCAGGCCGACACAGGCTGGCAACTCCCGCTCAACGAGTTGGATGCACGGCTTGGAAACCAGAAGAGCCTGCTGTGGAAGACCTACCTGGAATGGCGAAAGGTCAAGGTGGCGGACTGGTTTCTGGACTTCCGGCGGGAGGCGAAGGCCATCAATCCCCATCTGACCTTGAGCGCCTACACGACGCACTGGGGCTTCCGCTCCCCCGCCGCCTCGCTAGGCAAGGGAGTTGACCTTGTGGAGATGGCCAGGGCGGTCAACCTGATGGGCACGGAGGTCATGCCGCGAAACTGCCTGGCCGCCGAACGCTCCCTCGTCCCCTACCGAAAGATGTACAATTCCCTGCGCAGCCTGACGGGCATCCCGCTTTGGGCCTGCCTCTACGGCTCGCACAATGACGCCCGGTATTTTGGGTGGGCCGCCTGCAACCTGGCCGCCCAGACTGCGTTCATGGTCGATAAGCCGCGCATCAACGAGACGGACTTCCTTGCCTTCGCGGCCTCCGAGGACAACATGGACTTCACCACCGCCCGTCCGATGGCTCAAGTCGCACTCTATTTCTCCCGTGCCAGCAGGGACTGGAATGCGGGCATGAACATGGGACGGGAACTGTTTGGACTGGCGCAGACTTTGGAGGAAATCCATCTTCCCTACCAGGTCATTGCGGAGAACCTGCTGACCGCGGCGGGGTTGGCTCCGTTCCGTGTCCTGGCCATTGGCGCCGCCGGCTGCCTGGACAATGGCGAGGTGGAGAGCATCCTTGCCTTCGCCCGCCAGGGCGGGACTGTGCTGATGAGCGGGGTGGCCGGCTTCTTTGACGAACTTGGCAGCCCCCGCCCCGCCTGGCCTTTCGCTCCGCAGTTCGGCTTCACGCCAAAATTGCAGCGGGGGCGGCGCGTTGTCCGCGTCTCCGCCGGACATGGAGGAGCGTCTGCCGAACTGCTGGAGCCATGCGCCGTTTATCTGCCCGGCGCGCCCGACGCCGTGCCGTGCCGGACGTCCCTGCTGGCCGTGGATGACAGCGGGAACGAGATACACACGGCATACGAGGCACCCTGCGGCAAGGGACGCCTGGTTTACCAGGCAGTGCCGGTGGCCGGCAACCTCTTCCAGGAGGAACTCACGGTGGGAAACACCTGGAAATTCCGGCTGGACGAGGGGCTGGCCTCCCTGTATCGGGGCTACCTGGCGAGAGTCCTCTCCCCTGCGGCGGTCTGGTCTGTGAAGGCCCCGACCAAAGTCCATGCGGAGATTTACCGTCAGGGTGACGCCTTTGTGGCCCATTTCCTCAACGCCACGGGAAACCGCTATCAGGTTGGCGAACTGGTGGAGGCCACGCCTTTGCAGCCATCCTGGCCTGCCCTGGCGCAGGACATTGTGTTCTCCTTGCCAGTCGCCTCCGTGCGCGAGGTGTATGCCGTCTCGCCCGATTTCCAGGGGCGGGTTCCATTGGAGTTCACGGTGACGGACGGAACACTCACGGCCACGCTCCCCGCCAAACTGCTGACGGCCTATGCCCTTGTCTGGATTCGATAAAGGGAACGCGGCTATTCAGTACCCCTGGCGGTGCGCAAACCGATTTTCCACGGCGGAATTCACCACCGCCGCAGGGGCAGCGGCGAAAGGCTATTTTCCAGCCATGTGAAGAATGTCTTGCGGTATGGCGACTTTCCGCCCCGTCTGTATGCTCTCCACGATGGCCGCGCCTGTAAGCACAGCCAGGATGCCATCCTCCAGCGTGGGCAGGGACGGCGGAGGCTCCGGCGCGAACAGTTCGCCGAACAGCGTATAGTCCGCGCCTCCATGCGCCCCATTCGAGACATGCTCAATGGGGACTTCCTCGGGGACGGCGGTTCCATGGCGCCAAATGCGAATCCGGTCCACTGGCACGGCCCCGACATTGTGGATATCGTTGGGGCGTGTGCTGTAGCTGAGCTGGATGGCTTCCAGACGCCCCTTCTCCCCTTGCAGGTGGATGACCTCCCCCTCATAGTCCGCCGCCGCGCAGAGGGAATAATTGGCATAGACGCCATTGGCGAAGCGGATGCCGGCGCTGAAGGTATCCTCAATGGTGATTTTCGGTGACCAGATGCATTGGTCGGGGGTGTACATGTCGGAGTCGAAAAGCTGCCTGTCATACTCGAAGAAGTCCGGGCAGACGTCTTTGTGGGGGCATGTATGGCAGAAGTCGCCCTCGAAGGCATGAGGGGCCTTCGGCCCGTAGTTGAGCAGTGCGCCGGAGGCTGTGACCTCCACCGCATGGGAACCCAGGATGAAATTGAGCTTGTCGAAATGATGGCTGCTCTTGTGGAGCGCCAGTCCATTGGAATGCTCCCTATGGGAATTCCAACGCCGAAAATAGCTTTTCCCATGGACGCGGTCCAGTGTCTCGCGGTATTCGGCTGAAACCACTCTGCCTATGATGCCGGAGGCCACCACCTCACGGACACGACGGGCCACTGGACGGTAGCGCGAGTTGTGGCTGGTGACGGCGAAGACCTCCGGATTCCGCCGGCGCGCCTCCAGAATCATCCGGCATTGCTCCATGCTCACGCAAAGCGGCTTCTCGGAGACAACCGCTATTTTCCGGTCCAGGGCGCGGATGACATACTCCGCATGAAAGCAATCCACCGTCCCCACCAGAATCAGGTCGGGACGAAGCGCCTCGCACATCCGGTCAAAATCCGTGAACATCGGCACATCCATTTCGGCGCGGCGCGAAAAACCGCGCATCTTGCCAGGATCGATGTCCATCAAACCGACAATGGAATACCTGTCCTGGAAACGATTCTTCAAAGCGCCTGCAAACGCGAGCATTCGAAGCCCGCATCCAACAATCACGACTCTCTTCATCAGCCAACCTCCTATTCGGTAACTTGCTCCTGACGATACGCCTTGGCGTCGGTGATGGTGGCCTGCTGTCCTTTGGGAGTCTGGAAACAGACTCTTATCGCCTGCGTCGGCCCCTTGCCCTCCACATCCGTGACGGTGAAGGTGCAGGTTATCCGGCATCCCTCCTTGGATGCCTTGACCTGCTGTGTTTGCGACGAGGCGCCTTTCGCATACTGAAACAGGCAGACCGATATCTCCTCGGCATGCACTGTCGCCTCGACTCTGATTATATCCCCGGCCTTGGCCCCAACGGCTGGACTATAGATGCCCATGCGCCCCCCCTGCTCGGAGGCCATCACGACGCTTCCGCTCGCCCCGTCCTGGAGGTATTCCAAAGTCCCCTTGCTGTCGGACTTGCGATTCCACTTCAGAGGGGGCAGGTCCGGCTTGGACGGCGCCTGGAATTTTCCGGCGATGTCCAGCTCGGTTTCAGCGCCGACCACGGCCTGGATGAAGATGCCCGCCAGCAGAATGGCGGTTTTGAGGCAGTTGTGCTTTTCCATGAAAAACTCCCACGTTTGTTGCTTATTTTCTCAAGGTCGCGTCCGCCCAGTCTGCGATGTCTCCGTTAATGCCGTCGTCGCAGTCTGAGACCACCAGTTCTACGGCTTCGCCGTCTATGGTCACTCCTTGA
>JAFRLP010000297.1 GCA_017431185.1 Victivallales bacterium
ACGACAGGGAACTTTGCCAGCGTCTGGCAACAGCTTTCCGCAAACGTGAAATGTCGCGTTGTGCTGCTCGGATGGAGCATCTACTTGCGGATTATGAGGAATTGAAGAAAGGCTGGGAAAAGGCCAAGGCTACAGCAGCAGAAGCACTGCCCACTTCGACAACGGAGCCCGCTTTGACCAAGGACGCCGCAGCTCCCGCCAAGGATGCAGAAGCTCCCGCCAAGGACGCAGCAGTCCCCGCCAAGGATGAAGCTCCCGCCAAGGATGCAGAAGCTTCCGCCAAGGACGCATCAGTCCCCGCCAAGGATGCAGAAGCTCCCGCCAAGGATGCAGAAGCTCCCGCCAAGGATGCAGCAGCCCCCGCCAAGGATGCCATAGCCCCCGCCAAGGACGCAGCAGCCCCCGCCAAGGATACAGCTCCCGCCAAGGACGCAGCAGCCCCCGCCAAGGAGAAAAAAGCCACAGAAGCAACTAGTTCAGTTGGGAATTCCTCTCCTGTTGTTTTTTCTCCAGATGCCGACACGCCAGTGCAGGCGTCAAAAAAGAAAGCACCGGTTCTGTCGAAGAAAGGCCAGGCGACTGTGGATCAGATTTTGGGGCCTATTCCAGGAACGAATCCTCCCAGGAACGCGGAATCGGAAACTGCCCAGGGGACAAAACCTCCCGTAGCCACTACCGCCACGGTCAAGGAGAGAAAAGCCATAGAAGCAACTAGTCCAGTTGGGAATTCCTCTTCCGTTGTTTTTTTCCCGGATGCCGACACGCTAGTGCAGGCATCAAAAAAGAAGGCACCGGTTTTGTCGAAGAAAGACCAGGCGATTGTGGATCAGATTTTGGGGCCTGTTCCAGGAATGCTTCCTCCCAGAAACGCGGAATCGGAAACTGCCCAGGGGACAAAGCCTCCCGTTGTACCAGCAAAGAATCAGAATAAGCCCCCAGAGGGAAAGACTTTGATCAAATCTTACCCTGAATTGATGAAATAAACTTTCAATTCAATAGATAATCATTGACATCCCTTTTGTGTTCTGGAAACAGAAAATCGATGTTATTAGTTTCATTTTTGCAACAGAAGGAAAAATAATGAAAACATAGATAATTCATCAAAAAGACTTCATTTTGGTGTTCAGCATCAGAATCTTCATAAGGAGTTTCAGGAATTTTAAATAGCTGATAGGAGACAAAATCATGAATGTAACTTCTCTTGTGATTTCTATTTTCATTGCGGTAGCGCTTGCTGCTTCGGTCTTCCATTCCATGTGGAGCCTCTCGAAAAAGTTGGTTATTCCCATGCAGATTTGTTTTTTTATTCTGCTGGTCATTATGTTGTTTAAGACCTTTGGGACAAAAGAAAACTTCAAGCGTCTGAATGAGCAAGTTGAAAAATCTGGAATTGTGGAAATGGAGGAGAAAGCAGTAGGGGATTCTGTAAAGGCGGTGGGAAATGCCATTAAGACTGAAGAGAAAACTGTGGTTGAAGAACAGCCAAAACCGCAGAAACCCACCAATGCGAAAGAAGAGGAGAAGCCTGTCAAAAAAGACAAGAAGGACTTTACCCAATATATGCAGAATTAAGTCTGTAAGAATTCCTGAGACGGTTTGGGTATCCCTTAATCGCTCAAGTCAGAAAATGTTAGTTAAATAGGAGATAAATTCGATGTCGTTTCAGGTAAAAAAGAACGGACAGTCTGTTGAGAATGTGGTTCAGATCAGATGTCCAAATAACCTCTATACTCGCTCTACGATTGCTTTGGCACAGGCGATGTACGAGATTTACAAAATCGATCCTCAAAAATGCTGGGATGCGTTTGGCAGGGGGAAGAATATTCTCAAACAGGGGCAGCTCAACTTTGTTGCCAATACAGTCCAGATAGGAAATAGAGTATTTTCATTTGAACCGAAGACCCAAAAAAATAAAGCAGATGCTTCTAATAATTTCCCAAGAATTAGAAGGACGCGCAGGGATGGTAGTCATGACGAGCCATATTATTGTCTTGCCATTGAGAAATCCTCAAAAGCCATTTTGATTGCCACATCAGGGGACTTAATGCGTAGAGAATTGGAATCCAGCAAATCTTATGAGTTTAAGTTTTTGGATGGAACGTCAACCGGTGTTACTATTGAGAAGTTGGATGACGACACACCCCGAAAAACTGCCGATAGAAAAAAAGAAGAGTTAGCCAAACAAGTTACTCTCTCACAGCAAACCCTTTCCATAAATCAAATATCTCTTGGACATAATGCTTATACTCCTAAAGGATTTGAGAAAAAGGAATCATCTGTGTGGGACATCAAGGAGAATAGCTATGAGTCCTTTTGTGAAAAACTGTTTCAGACATGGTTGAATGACAGGCAATCCCTTAAGGAATTCGGCGGCGATTTTCAAATAGACTATCTGCCAGAACCATATTTCACAGTGAAAAGAGGAAAGAGGATTCTATATGTGCTGAATAATAATCCTGGTCATGGAATTCCCAGGCAACTATGGGAAAACATACATGTTGGCAAGGCAGAAAAACACTATGAGGAGGAAGCGGCTAAAATGGCCGACTATTATAGGAGTGAAGACTTCAAGCGCAAGGAACCGAATGCCGCCGCCCGTATGGTCAAGATGCTTGAGTTTGCTCAAGGAATTGGAATGGATGGCGTGGTGAACGTTGAGGCATTCTTTCTCCATAGTCCTGATTTGAAAAAAGCTGTTTTCCTGAAAAAATACAGCAACAAGAAGATTGTACTGCAATATACGCAATTGTTGAAGGCCTATTTGAACGGAAAAAACACACTGGCCATCGCCTCTATCGGGACAAACGCAAGTATTGACTGCAATGCATTGAAACGCAATGAATGGATTGTCTATTTATGCGATGTCATGGGGCTGAATCTGGACACGGCAAAAATCATCCCCATTACGAAAAAATACACGAAGACAACATCCTGCATCGTGATTGACGGTGACAAGATCATGGCAATCAGCATGGGAAGCAACAATCTTCCCAGAATTTCAGAGATAATCTACAAGAGAATCCAGCAGATGTTCGAGAAGATGTACAAGGATGGTACATCACATAAAACAGGAGAAAAAACATGATTGATGATTTCGCTCAATATGGCGGGATGCCAATTTCAATATGACTGTCTAGGGGAAAAACGTCCACGACTAGAAAACTGGCCAGATGGTACAATGCAAGCATTGCAGAAAGGCGAACATATGCGCAATGTCAATTTCAGGTTGATGAATGGCATGCGTTTTGACGAGTTAGGCGATGATGACCTGAATCTTTCAAGCGAACTTGTTCCCTGGGACATGGCCAGCGATAAATGGAAGAAGGAATACGAGGCAAAACAGCAATTGGTTTTCCCTGCATTGAAGCGGGTTTTCGACAAGGGGGAGTATCCATACGCAGTCGTGCCCGCAGGTTTCAATACCATCATAGGCATATTATACGATTCCGAGATAAGCACTATGGACGAACGTCTTGTTTTACGCATGGATTTATGGAACAAAGTATTTGGACGTGTTCAGAAAGATTCAAGGTTTTTCGCGCCAAAACTTGAATTGCCCAAAACATATTCATCGTGGGCAGTGATGCTAATACCGCATGGGGATTTTTCATTTGATGTGTTGCGAAGCGCATTTGACCGTGGCAATTGCGCCATTATGCCCATTTTGCCTTTATCGCCAGCGGAGTTTGAAAAAAGACTTGCTTCGAAAACAGCCCAAAAGCGTTTCCGCCAGTTGATGCGCTGCGCTTTCACATACTACGTGCTTGAGGGCGCAAGCAGAGAGGAGATGGAGAATTTCATCCGTTCTCGTTCCAACCAGTTGCTTGTCTCCAGCGAAGCGTCCGATTCCGGAGTGATGGAGGACAAGTGGACAAAGGGGGACTATGCTTATCTGCCTCCCCGAACAGTGACCAAGACTTACAGGTTGCACAAGGAAGGTCAAGAATGGGAGGTGACAACTGCATGAATATCAAGGTGCTGCTTACGGGGTTCACACCGTTTGGCAGGAATACCGTGAATCCATCCTGGGAGGCTGTGAAACTGGTACAGGCCTTTGATGGGATGGAGTTGCATCGTCTGGAAATTCCTACGGTGTTTGGCAAATCGGCGCAGATATTGGAAGAGGCGCTGGAAAACATTGAGCCTGATCTTGTCCTCTGTATTGGCCTTGCGGCGGCACGTGACAGCATTTGCCTGGAACGCATTGCCGTGAACATCAGCGATGCCAAGTCGCCTGACAACGAGGGCAACGTGCCGCATGACAAAGTCATCCGTTTGGATGGCCCTGCTGCATATTGGTCAAACCTCCCGTGCGAGAAACTGGTCGTCGCGTTGGAAGAGGAGGACATACCGGCAAGGCTCTCTTTTTCCGCAGGAACCTTTGTCTGCAACCATGTGTTCTATTCCCTGATGTACCTGATTGATACGAAATATCCGCAGATGACAGGAGGTCTTGCCCATATCCCGTCCACTACTGTTTTGCCGCTGGATACAGTAGCCAGAGGACTGGAAGTCATCCTGCGGTTGTGCTGTCAGTCAAGATAATATATATAATGAAGATTGGGATGCCTCAGCGATTGATATTGGATGCGTGAAATGACACCTAAGATCATCATTGATAGGGAGTTCTGTGCCCGCGCCTATGGCGCGGGTCGCTTACCGATACCAATCGGTGAGCGATTTCGATTGGGGGAGAGTGAACTGTGAAAAAATGCTAATTGCAATGCTTGCAGAACCACAGGCAGGCATTACATTAAGCGAAGTGAATCGGAACGGGATTGAGGAGGGAATCCGACCATCCGCTCTGGCCCGGCAAGACAACGGCAGAGCGTCCAACCAGTTTCAGGAGGTTTCTATGTTTTCCGGCAAGAAAGGCATTCCGCAGAGCATCGACTACTATGATGAACTTGTCAAGGGCAACTACTACTACGTCGATAAGACCCTGCTGGTCAAGGACGTGCTGGACAACGGCAGCAAGGTGACGCTCTACGCGCGCCCGCGTCGTTTCGGCAAGTCCATCAACCTGTCGATGCTGGACTGCTTCTTCAACATCGACGGGCACGGCAAGGGGCTGTTCGACGGCACCGCCATCATGCGCGAGGGGGAACGCTACACTTCTGAAATGGGCAGGTACTCCGTCGTCAAGCTGACGATGAAGGAGATGAAGCAACCCAATTTCGAGGGAGCGGAATTGAACTTCCGCAGAATCATCCAAAAGGCGTGGCGGGAGCATGACTATCTGAAGAAAAACCAGGAATTGACCGAGGAAGACCGGAAACTGTTCAAGGATGTTGTCAGTGGTCAGATGTCAACTGCGGATTTGGCCATTTCCCTGCCAGAATTGATGCGTCTGCTGCAAATTCACCACAAGGCGCCGACCGTGCTGCTCATCGACGAGTACGACGTGCCGCTGGAGGCCGGCTACACGGGCGGCTACTACCAGCAGGTGCTCTCCCTGGTCCGCACCATGATGAGCTCCTCCTGCAAGGACAACCCGTACCTGCGGCTGTCCGTCCACACGGGATGCCTGCGGATTGCCCGCGAAAGCCTCTACACGGGCTTCAACAACCCCACCATCAACACGGTTCTTTCTGAAGACGGCGGCGACCTCTTCGGCTTCACGGAGTCCGAGGTCCAGGCGCTGCTGGACTACTATGAACTTGGACACCTGATGCCGGTGGTGAGGAAGTGGTATGACGGCTACATCTTCGGCAATTCGGAGATCTACAATCCCTGGAGTGTCCTCCATTTCGCGTACGCGGCACGGATCAATCCTGCGCGGGCCGCCAAGCCCTACTGGATGAACACCTCCGGCAACGACCTGCTCGTGGACCTGATCCGCACGACGGTCGGGGGGCGGCGGCGCACGCAACGACATCGAGAACCTGCTGGAAGGGGGCACGGTGAAGCGCACCGTCAACGAGAACGTCAACTACGACTCCCTGCGCCAGGAGCGGGACGCCATCTGGAACATGCTGCTGTTCACGGGCTACCTCAAGCCGATGGAGCCGCCTGACTTCACCCTCAACGACAACCACGTGCCTCTGAAGCTGGTAAATCTGGAGGTGCAGGTCATCCTCCGGCAGAAGGTCGAGACCTGGTACGGCCAGCTGTACCACAGCGGCCAGCAGGCCCCCTTCGTCGCGGCCTTGGAGGACGGACGCCCCGAAGACGCCGAGCTCCTGCTCAACCGCCTGCTGACGCTGACGGTCTCCTACCACGACCGCGAGGAGAACTTCTACCACGGGTTCATCGCGGGGCTGCTGGCGGGCATGCCGGCCCACAACTGCCTCTCGAACCACGAGGGCGGCGATGGACGGCCCGACATCCAGCTGATGGCGGAAGACCATTCCGCCGCCCTGGTTGTCGAGGTCAAGAATGCCGGCGACGCATCCGGGCCGGCCTTGCAGAAGGCGGCGGAGCATGCCTTGGCCCAGGCGGCCGGCCAGACCTATGACCGCGAACTGCGGCTGCTGGGATTCCGCCGTGTCCACACCTATGGCATCGCCTGCTTTGCCAAGCGCTGCCGGATTCTGATGATGGAAGAGCAGGCAGCACCAGACCGCAAGATCTAAAAGTAGCGGGCGCGAGGCATTCCATCAAATACGGTTCGACGGTTTTCTCTGCAACCGCAAAAATTACCAGCAAAACTGTGTTCAAGGATTGCCCGAACCTGAAGGACATTGTGCGCGTTTGGGGGTGACAGGTGGCAACCATGAAAGCGATATCCCCTTTTTACAAAAACGAGAGATGTTCAGAAAACAGGAGGCGTGGAGTTTGCAAATAAGGGAACGGCTGTTACAGTATTGTCGTATCCGCGTTTTTGACCGGGAGGAGGTGAAGGAATATTCGCAAGGCGTGCGAATCCTCGCGGTTTGCAAGGCCGTGGCCTTGCCGCCCCGTTCTGGCACGCTGGCTAACCCCGCAATCGTTCAGGTGGCTTTTTCGGTTTGACGGATGAAAAGTAAGGACAATACCACATTTGCCAATGGTTCCTCCCGGGCAGCCAGTGTCATGGCCAGCGAAATGTATGCCTTTGCCTTTGACACGGACTTGACCAGCATGGTTATTCCGGAGGGGGGCACGAAGATCGGGGCATTTGCGTTCTGGCTGTGTTCAAGGTTGACCAGCGTCGTCATTCCGTATGGGGTCACGGAAATCGGCCCGTATGCGTTTGCGTGCTGCTGTGACTTGACCAGCGTCACCATTCCAGAAAGTGTCACGAAAATCGGGAAGGGGGCATTTTATAACTGCAGGGAGTTGAAGAACCTTGTCATCCCAGGCAGTGTCACGGAAATTGGGCCAAAGACATTTGAGAATTGTTCTGGTCTGGAAAACATCGTCCTGCCCGACAACTTGGCGAATATTGACGGTTCTGCGTTTGACGGCTGCTATGACTTAATGACCCCGATCATTGCGGGGACCAGATTGATTGCCTGGAAGGGGGCCATTGGGAATATAAGCATACCAGACGGCATTACGGAAATCGGCGGGCACGCATTCGAGGGAAGCGTGTTGGTATCAAAAGTCGTCCTTCCGCATAGTGTCACGACAATCGGCCCGTATGCGTTCTTTGGGAGCAGCCTGACCAGCATCACCATTCCCGACAGCGTCACGGAAATCGGCGCATTTGCGTTCTGCCGGTGCCGCGACCTGACCGACGTCATCGTTGTGCCCGCCAGCGTCAAGACACTGGGACCGAGCGCGTTTCTGGGTTGCGAAGATAAAGTCGTTCTTCCTCCGGGGCTCGAGTATCATAAAAGAGATATTATCATTTAGGCATACTAATTCTTTGGCTGGCTGGCGGCAAGCTGCTCGTAATAGGCGCGGCGTTCAAGCACGGCCTGCGTATATTTTCGTGTGCTTTTGATGGTGATGGCCGAAAGGGGGACCTCGGCCTGGGGCTTGGCGGGTTTCCATTGCGTTGAGACCCGCCGATAACCGGCGTTGTACTCTGAGACTTGGAGAAGTTCCTGCGAACGATAGCCCTTCCAGTGCCGTCCACACCATGCCAGGTACCAGGCTCCGATGGCCACGTTGACTTCGGGGTTGAACAGTTCCTGCTCGGAAGGTGTCTTGGAGACTTTGTTGTCCTGTCTCCATTGCTCTATCGCTATTGGCATCAGTTGCATCAGGCCAATTTCCCCGTGGGAGCCACGGCTGTTCGGCTTGAAACGGCTCTCCTTCCATATAACCGCCTTCAGCAACGCCAGGGGCACTTCATTGCGCTGGGCCGCCTGTATCATGACAGGCTCAAGCTCAACCTGCCGCCGGGTGTCCTTGGCCCGGAGAATTTGCCATAGCACCACCAGCATGCCCAGGCAACAAAAAATCCCCAGGGAAAGCCAGAATGTCTTTCCGCCGGGGAGAAAACTATTATTTTTGCTTGCAGTAAACAGCAGCTTGATGGTATAAAGAATGATTTGCATAAGAGGGAAATGAATATTATAAATGGATATGATACAGAAAGTTGGGGAAAGTTGTTAGCATCTTTTTATGGAAAACTTCATAAACAAGAAGAAAAGCAGGCTCTCGTTGCAATGTTAGGGGTAAATGCACAGGCCATTAAGTGGATAAAGAATATTGAAAAACTGACGAAGTGAACCTCTGATTTGAAAATTCCGTAGAATACAAAGCAATAGGTATGCAATAATGAAAGTATGTTCTGTTGTTTTGCTGGTGTTTTTGACGTTGGTATTCTGCAAGAATGGGATTGCGGGTACCGAGATGGAAGGTTCGCGAGAGGGGACTGCCGTGGATGAAATAGCCTCGCTGCCTGAATTTGAGGCAGCGAATGCGAATGTTCGGAAGGCGTCACGCGAGAAGCAGTCCTGTGACATAGAGCAGGGTAATCCGCCTGCTGTTTGATATGGAGCCAAAGGAGTGCGAGACGTATATGCTTTCTGTACACAATAGGGATATCTATTGCAGCCTGGAGTTGGAACGCGCAGGCGATGAAGTCAAGATCTCCAAAGTGGAGATTCGATAAAGAATGTGCTGGTTCATCATTAAATAATTGCAGGTTTGTCGGTCCTTCTCGGCGAGCGCCCATATTACGGCGTAGAGCATCAGGAGGGCGAGATGGTTGATGAACAGCCATGTCGTTTAGGATACCCTAAAACGAATGGTTCAGACTAAATGTATGAATCCGTCTGGGAAAAAGTGAATGTGCATGTCGTGTTGGCAAGAGCTACATCGCGGAAAAGTTCGGCAGGGAAGAGGACCGCTCTTATATCCTGAGCAACTTTGCCAAGGTGCCGAAGGAGAGCAAGACGCTTGTTGAGCGGTATCAGGACAATCTTGACATTTTGCCTGCGGGCAAGTTGACGCCACACGGAGGGCGCGGTTGGATATCAGGATTGTCTGGCGGCTCCGCAGACTTCGGCGCAGATGGTTTGCAGAGAGGCCAGCGTGGCTGGCTTGATCAGCACGCCGGAGAAGCCTTTTTCCGCATACGTGTCCTTGAACTCGACATCGGCCGTGAACAGATAGACTGGCAACGCGGAAAGGCGTGCGTCGGCGCGTATGGCGCTCACGAGTTCCTCTCCTGTCATCTGCGGCATGAACATGTCGGTTATCACCATGTCAAACGCCTCCGCCCCTTCGTGTTCGAGTGTGTCGAGGGCCTCCGCCCCGTTCATGACGGATTTCACGTTGCAGACGCCCAGTTTCTTCAGCAGGGATTTCAGCACGATGTGGTTGATTTTCGTGTCGTCGGCGAAAAGCAGGCGCAATCCCGCCGCCGCTTCCGAGGACAGAGTGCTGTTTGCCGCAGGGACAGTCTGCTCCGATGGCGCGGGAACCGTGCTCTGCGCCACGGCGAGATTGGGAATGACGATGGAGAAGGTGGTTCCCTCCCCAAGTTTGGATGCGATGCACAGCTCTCCGCCCATCGCCTTTGCCAGCTGACGGCAGATGGCCAGGCCAAGCCCCGTCCCCTTGGCCTTCGCCTGGTTTGAGCCAACCTGCACGAACGGCGTGGCAAGACGCTTCTGGTCCTCCTCGCTGATGCCGCATCCCGTGTCCTGGACGGCGAGCGTGAACGTGCCGCGTCCCCCCTGCGTCGGCTTGAACGAGGCGCGCAATTCCACGAAGCCTTCCTTCGTGAACTTCACCGCGTTGCCCACCAGATTGAACGCAATCTGGCGGATGCGCTGCGGGTCAAGCATGAGCATCGGCATCTCCTCCGTCTTGCACCGCACCTCCAGCGCCTGGTTGTGGTTGCTGAAACGGAAGGAGGACACAATCTCCTCCAGGACTTTCGACGCCTCGGTCGGTTCCGGGCATATCTCCATCTTGCCTGATTCGAGTTTCGAAAGGTCAAGGATGTCGTTCACCAGCTGAAGAAGCGTCTTGCTGCTGACGTTGATGGATTCGACCGCGTTGTCGTGCTCCTCCTGCGAGTCAAACCCCATTTTGAGGAGTTGCGAAAAGCCGATGATGGCATTCAGCGGTGTACGGATGTCGTGGCTCACGGTCGAGAAGAAGAGGCTCTTCGCCAGCGCCTGCTGGATGCGTTCGCAGAAAATCTCGTTGGCCCGCTTGTCCTTGAGGGTGATGTGGAAATGGGCATGGAGTGTCTCGCGGGTGAGCGGCTTCATGGTCATGCCGTTCATCCCGGCGGAGATGGCGTTGTCGAAGATGGCGGGGTTGGTGTCCGCCGAAATCCCGATGAAGGGCAGTTTCCTCGCCTTGGGATGCGTGGAGGCGCGGAACTCGGAGCATGCCTCTATCCCGCCCTTGCCCGGCATGTTGATGTCGGTGAGGACGAGGGCAATCTCCTCGCCTTCAGGGGCATTGAGTTTTTCGAGGAGTTCGTTGCCGTCTTTGGCTGTAATGCACTTTGCGCCAAGGTCTTCCACGATGTGGGCGACAATCTCGCGGGCGATCTCCTCGTCGTCCGCAAGCAGTATCGTATAGCCTTCAAACTCTTTGGTGTCCATGATGCCGTTTGGTTGTTCTATCGTGGATTGGAAACTGCTTTGACCTGTTCCGATGCAAGCCCGCTTCTGGAATCGGCGGCGGGGAGGCCGCCGCTACGACCTGCCCGCGGGACCTTCAGGCCTCGCGGATGGAAGTCTCCTGCGATTGCGCGAGCGACACGACCTCTGAATGCAGTTCGTCGAGCTGTTCCAGTATCTCCGCGACCCCCTCGGTTTCGCCGGCACGGGCAATCTCGACGATGGCCGCGCATGGCTCATAGAGGGGCGTCAGCCCCAGGTTGGCATAGACACCCTTGAGTTCATGAGAGGCCTCGAACAGCGCCTCCGCGTTCTTTGCCTCCAATGCCTGGTGTATGCGTTCAAGGGCGGTGTTCGCCGTGAGTTTGACGAACATCTTGAGGTAGAATTTCTCATTCCCCATGAAGGTCTTGGTGAGCGTCTCGTCTATGTCGCAGCCAATCCCTCTCAGCATTTCGAGAAGCGCCTGCGGCGAGAGGGGCTTGTTCATCAGCATCGCGCTCCTGCCCGTACGGCGCTCCTGCGCAAGCGGCGGGCGCTTTTTCAGCGGGCGGTTCGCAAGAAGCTCGCTGAGTTTCGACATCAGTTCTGGAATGCGGAGCGGCTTGGCCACGTGCGCGTTCATGCCAGAGGAAATGGCGTCCCGCACGTCGGACTCGAAGGCATTCGCGGAAAGCGCTATGATGGGGATGTCGGAAAGGCCTGGGATGTTCATGCCCCGTATCGCCCGGGTCGCCTCGTATCCGTTCATCACCGGCATCTGCACATCCATCAGGATGATGTCGTAGAAGCCCACGCCGCCCTGCGCTATCCTCTCCACGGCGATTTGCCCGTTTTCCGCGGGGTCCACTTCAAAGCCGACCTCCGTGAGAACCGCCGTGGCGATGTCGCGGTTGATCTCGTTGTCATCGACGAGAAGGACTCTGCGTGAGGTGAAATCCTGGAGGACCTCCGAAGACGCCTCAGCGGAAGGCGCGGCGGTCTCCTCGACCTCCTCGGCGTAGGGAAGGGTGAGGTGAACCGTGAACTCTGTCCCCTTGCCCTGTTCCGTCTCCACGGAAATCGTCCCTTTCATAAGATCGACGATGCTCTTGGTGATGGCCATGCCGAGGCCGGTTCCCTGAATCTCGTTCACCGTGGAGTTTTGCTCTCGCTCAAATGCGTCGAAGACCTTTGCCGCGAAGGCGGGGCTTATGCCAATGCCCGTGTCCTTGACGTGGAACTCATAGTTCCCCGCCGTATGCCCGGACTCGCCGGTCTGCACGACGGATATGGAAATCCGACCGCCCACCGGCGTGAACTTGTAGGCATTGCTGATGAGGTTGAGCAGCACACGGTTCAGACGGTTCCGGTCACACAGGACGCACGCGCTCCGCACTTTCGACACATCCACCGCGAAATCAATCTTCTTGACGGACATCTGCGTTGCGAACATGTCCTTCACTTCGCCCATCACCCCCTTGAGGTTGATGGGGGTCGGCTCCAGTTCCATCTTGCCCGATTCTATCCTGCTCATCTCCAGGACGTCGTTGACAAGGGCCAGCAGATGGTGGCTTGACGCCTCGATCTTCTTCAGGTAGCCCCGCAGGTTCGCCTCCGTCACCCCCTTGCGCTTGGCGAGTTCGGTGTAGCCGATGATGGCGTTCATGGGGGTCCTGATGTCGTGGCTCATGTTGGACAGGAAGGCGCTTTTGGCCTTGTTGCTGTCCTCCGCCTTGGCGCGAGCGACCTCCAGGGCCTTCTCGCGGTACTGCTGTGTGCGGTACAGGCTGAAGATGAGGGCAAGCGTGAGCACCAGGAGAAGGATTTGGCCCAGGTCGTATTCGAGAAGCTCGGAGTTGAGCTGCTCCATCTGCTCTGACATGAAGTTGGCCTCGCGCTCGACCTGCGTGGCCTCCAGCTGGAAGCCCTCCATCCCCTTGCGGCGCTCCTCGTAGAAGCGCGTGATGTTGCCCCCCGTGTGCTGGATGGCCTCCTGCATCTTCAGGTAACTCCACATGAACGACGAGAAGAAGATGAGCACGACCACACCCAGCCACACGACGATGGAATGGCCGAACCTTTCGCGTGAATGCTTGAATATGTGGCGGTAGAAGACGAACCCGAGTATGCACCAGAGCGCCAGCAGCAGATACGACTCCGCCGCGAGGTTGGCCCCGGCCTGGTAGTGGGGGAGCAGCCGCACGATGAAAAACAGGATGGAGAGGAATCCGCCGGCGAAACCCGTCACCATCGAGGGGACGTTCCGCTTCGAAAGGGCGAACTTGAAGACGGACGCGGAACAGAGGCAGTACGCGAAGGCAACGCCAATGCTGGAGACGTCAACCGGCCAGCCGACCGCTGACCGGCCAAGGAAAGGCACGAGAAACGATGCGGCGATGATGGTGTAGATGGCGTTCCTGGGCGTGCCGTCCGCATTGAGTTCGCCAAACCAGGGGGGCAGAATCCTCTCTGTCGCCAGTCCGCGCAGGAGTCGGCTCAGGGCGATGAATGCGGCGATGACCCCCGTTAACGTGGCGGCCAGCATGAAGACGGAGAAGACCATGATGCCTGCGGGGCCGAGCAGCCGATGGGTCGCGGCAAGCGTCGGCAATTCGTCATATCCGCCGAGGTCGCGGTATTTGGCGATGTAGTCCGACCAGTCGGCGCACCCATCGGGCATGGACAGCGTTGGCAGCAATGCAAGCATCGCGTAGGCAAGCGAGGATGCGAGGATTGCGCCGAACATGACCCAGAACGTCTTGTGCGGCGAGAATGAAAACTCTGCGGAGGAGTTGGAGATGGCCTCGAATCCGACGAATGCCCAGGGCATCATCCCCAGCACTCCGATGGTCTGGACAAACGCGTTTTTCTTGAAGAACGGGGAGAAGGCAGGAACGAAGCAATGGAAATCGCCGTGGAGCCTCGTCAGGCCAAGGACAAATAGACCCGCCAGGCCCAGGGATAGCGCCGCGATGAGCGCGAAGTTCACGCGGGCGGCGAGCCGTTTGCTGAAAAGGCAGAGAATGCCCACCGCCGCAATCGCCAGCGCACTGGGGAGCGCCTCGCCGAAATACACGTCAAAGTCGGCGACCTGGTAATGGAAGCCGAACTGGAGAAGGCCACCCACCGTATGGCGGGCGATGAGGACGAGCGCTGTCGCGTTTGCCCAGAGAATCGCAAGATAGGCCAGGAGAAGGAACCAGGCGACGAGAAAGCCGTAGTCGGGGCCGAATGCGTCCTGCACGAAATTGAAGGCCCCGCCGGAACACTGGTGGCGGACGACGAGCTTGTGGTAGTTCCAGGCAATGACGGACATCACCAGGCCACCTAGGAAAATGCCGATGACAGTCCCCACGGGACCTGCCCCTGGCAGGAACGAGGTCGCCGGCATCACGAAGGCTCCCCAGCCCACGGCATAGCCGAAGGAAAGCCCCCACGCCGTGAATGTCGAAAGATATTTTTTCATCTTGCTGTGAGTAGGGAGCGGCGGCGTCCCGCCGCCCGGATGGTGTGGCGGCGGCGTCCTGCCGCCGTCACACCAGGGAGCCTTGCGTCAGCATACCCTTGTGTGCAGGAGACCTTTTCAATCCGCGAGGCCTGAAGGCCTCGCGGGCAGGTTGAGCCTTCTCGCCTGGCACGTCAAGTCCAGAAGGCAAATCTGGCTCTGGACATGTCAGGTACCGAACAGTTGCAACACAATAATATACACCGATTGGAGAGAATTGAAAGTTTCAATGTTGCCATTCCGTTTCCTTGTAATGCCGTAACTGTTCAGAACCCTCACCTGCTTTGACGTGTGCAGCCTCTGATTCGCCACAAGTGTACGATGTGCCAAGCGTGAGACCCCAACCTGCCCGCGAGGCCTTCAGGCCTCGCGGATTGAAGTAGCCTGGGGTTCTGAATGGATACCAGGACTTTAGAAATGTTACAGGGGACAGGGAACCAGGACAATACGATCAAGCCCCACTTCGGCGGGTCTGTTCCGCTCGTCTCTGCCAAGGAGTTTCACCCGTGCCCAGACGGTTGACCTTCGTTCCGGCGACAGAGGGTCAACGGCGCTTCCGACCACCATCTGCACCTGCCAGGTGGCGAAGAAATAGAGCAGGCAATCCGAGGTGAGGCGGTAATCGCCCAAATTGAGCCATCGATAACCATCCCATCCAATGTCCTCCCAAGCCATTTCCCCTGCCTGCCAACTGCTCCTGAGCGACGGTGAGTACATTCCCCAGCGAAAAATCACATTGTCCTGATGCGGTTGCATCTCGGTCTGCTTCACGTTCCAGAAGACCGCATGCCCCGACTCGGCCTCGATGTCTTCCCGCAAAACCGCCTTGTGGCCAGGACGGAAGGCGGCGGACGCGGGAAAATCGAAATACTCCTCTGGCTTGAGATGCGCAAATCTCTTCGGCGGACGCAGTGCGCGTTCAGGGACATTCCAGTTCCACGCCCCCTTTTCAGCCTGAAAGCGGCGTTCATCGCCAGCCAGCAATACCATATCCTGACGGTATTTCAACTGCTCCTGAACCGTCTTCTCGACACGTTCAGCGATGGCTGGATTGTCAAAATGGTATCCGTCAAGGGACTCCCCATGCCCCATGAAATATTCGGACTGAAGGATTCTGGACCTGGCAAGGACCGCACGGTCAATCGGGAGTCTGGCGGCCCGCCAGCGCCTTAGCAGGATTGGCTTCCCTGCCAGCACCCTTTCGCCTTGGGCAAACAATTCGTCCGCCTTCTTAAGAAAAGCATAGTCCAGATGGACGAATGCGGCGGGCATGGCATAGATGGGAAGGCAAAGCCGTCTTCTTTCCGCCGACTCGAAAAGTGCCCTGCGATATGCCACGAAATGCTTTCCAGCCTCCCCGTAGTACCCGTTGGCGAAGTCCTCCATCACCTTCAAGGCATCTTGGTCGGGGTTTTCGGCAAGTTTGGCCCAAACCCACAATTTGTAGTCCCAACTGTCACTGAGAATCGGGGATTCCAGCTGCTGCATCATCATTTGAACGCCATTGTCCCGAAATGTCCTCAGCGCTGCCGCGTACTTGAACTCGTTGGGATAGGGCAGTCCGCGCGGAGTGGCAAAGGTCAGTCCATACACCCAGACACGCATCTGTCCGCACACTTCCCGCCACTCCCGTAAACGCCTGACAAAAGGATGTCCGACCGCCGTGTAGTCGTCGTAGAGATTGCCGTCGTGGTCACATAGCGTTATGCAGACGTTGGGACTGGCCTTGATTCCCGTTGGTGGCTCGCTGGTCTTCAAATATGCGTAGGTGTGCAGGCGGACCTCCGGGTACTCCTCGCGAATGGCGTCAGCCAGTTCATTGATGGTCTCAAGATACAGCCCGCTGACCGCCTTGTATTTTTCGATGGTGGCCTGGCAGGACGGGCATTCGCACACCACCTGATTGTCGTTGGACGAGATGTCGTACAGGCGGGGCAAGGCGGCACCGCGTCTGCGCGCCTCATCTCGTCCTTTGGCAATGAACGATTTCAGATTGGCCAGCAGTTCGCGGCGCAGCTCCTGGTTGGAGAGGCAAAGCGACCCTGCCTTGGCATTGTTGGCGGGGGTGCAGTCGGCCCCCATGCGTTGACCGTCAACCAAGGCGAAGAATTCAGGGTTGCTCGAATAATACTTTCGGTAGGGGATGTAGAGATGGAAAGTATGGGCAAAGTCGGGGGGGCCGAAGATGCTCTCCATGCCGAAATTGCGTTTTTCCAGCGGATTCATCTGACCATAGTAGTTTCCCCTGGTGCTGTTCAGCATCAACTTGGCCGCCAGGCGTCCACTGTCCTTCACGTGCAGCGAGCAGAGTTCGCGATGCTCGAATGCGGGTCTGCCCCGAAGATGGATTCCCTGCATGGGCAGAGTTTTCCCGACGGGGACGCTCTCTTCCTGATGGTTCCAGAAACGGACATGAAGGAATGCCTCCAGATAATGATACACCGCATATAGGCATCCACGGGGCGCGGCGCCCGTGACCACCAGGGAGTTCCCATGGCTTTGCAATGCCCATTCGTCGTTCTGCAAGGTATCGGCGCCCAGTCCGCAATTTCGAGCCAGGGACGTGTCGCCAAGGTAGAAAGCAGGCACCTCCAACGGGGATGTCGTTTCCGGAATGACCTTCGGGCGGCGTCCCGTTATCATTGCCACATAATCCGACAGTTCCCCTGCCGCTGTGTTCACTTGAGGCGGAGCCATTGGCTGGACGACAATCGGCGGAACCGCCACGCACGCAAGGAACGCCAGGCATACCAAAACACACACAGGGATTGTCAACGGCATTTTGGCGAATGGGGGCTTCTGGTGCATGATTCGTGTCTCCCGTCAGTCTCAATTGCCCGTGAAATTGATGTTGGCGTCCCCCTTGCGGTAGTAGTCGCCAGAGACCTGCGCCGGCATCAGCTGGCCGATGTGTCCCTCGCCAAAGGCGATATTGTATTTCCCCTTGTGAACGGGCAGGGCGCGATTGTAGCTCTGGTAGGCAGCCTGCATGAATTTGACCGAAATCCAACCCATGCCTGACGCGCAGCCGCCACCAGTGGTAGGCCGCCATTCAATGCAGACCTGGAAGATGTCAATGGAAGGCACGCGCAGGGTGGTCATTTTGGCAATGGGCACCGAGACATTGTTGCTCAGGTGACCTGTGCCGTTGTTGGCTACGTAGGTGCGACGTCTGCCCTGCAAGTCCTCTGTAGCCCTGTAGGAGATGCCCAATCCGGGGTCTGTGGCGGAAGGCTCGACGTTCACCTGGTTGGAGGCGCACGACAAGATGACTGGCGTGACCAGTTGCAAGTCCAGAAGGTTGCGGTACCACATCTGCCCCGCCTCCCGATTGCGGATGTTGAAGGCACCCGTGGAGAAGTCGTCATAGTCCATCGTGTACATCAGGTGGGCGGTGGAAATCTGCTTCAGGTTGTTGATGCAGGAGGTCGCCCGCGCCCGCTCCCGTGCCGAACTCAGCGCGGGCAGCAGCATCGACGCCAGCACGGCGATTATGGCTATGACGACTAAAAGTTCAATCAAAGTAAAAAACTGCGGCACGAATGATGCAGATGTTCCTGGGGCATTGCTGGCTTGTGCATGTTCATCTCCTTGGAATTACGGGAAAATGTTTTGACCTGTAGGTGCGGAATTGTCAAACACGGGGAGGAATCCCCATCCATCTCTGGAAGTCTGAGGCGACGTCAGCGACACAATGAAATGCTCCAAGGCGAAGCGGGTGAAGTCGCGCAAGGAGAAAAGCCAATGGCCGAATCGGGAGGGATGGATGGGCAGGTATATTTCCGCGTTACGCAGCGAAATGACGACGGGCTGCCAGCGCGATTTCTCCACCGAAAGAAAATCCTGGAGGAAAAGCGTGAGCATGTCATCCAAAATCAGGCAGGCGTCGGGACGCTTCGCCTTGGGACGGTCCAGAATCGCTTGGCCGTGATGAATGATTTGCCGATGGTAGCAGTCATTTCCTTTGCCCAGGTTCAGGGAGAGCAAGTCCGCCTCCTTGCTGTCTAGGCCGCGCTCCGCCAGGGAACTGCGGAAAGCCTGGGCGAAGAACTCCTCCCACCCCATGTAGAACATGGCGATTCGGCTGCATCCCGCGCCGTTCAGGATGGACACTGACTGGTGAATGACGGTCTCATAATCCAGGTAGTAGCAGTGCCTGCCTGGCACACGCAGACCCAGATAGCCAAAGCCAATCCCATGGGCGGACAAAAACGATTCCAGCGCGGGAGTCGCCAGAATGGTGAACAGTACGCCGTCCAACTCCCCGCTTTCCACCGACAGGCGAAGACCGGAAATGTCCTCAAGGCCATTGAATGGATGGTCATAGGCGTCGGGAGACTGGTAGAAGCAAATGGCTCTGCAACCACACTCATTGAGCATCTCCACAAGATGCGCCAGCAACAGCGCCAGTGTCATGTTGTTTCTGAACTGGCCTGCCACAATCCCAATCCGACGGCTGTATCGCTGGCCGAACTGGGAATCCACCAGATACACCCCGCGCTTGTCACGGGTCTCCAGCACACCCTCCGAGCACAACTCCGCAACAGCCTGCGCAAAGGTGCCGCCGCCACAGCCGAAGCGTTGCCGCAACACACTCTGCCCTGGCAATTTGTCGCCAGGCCGAAGGCGTGCGTCCCGTATGTACTGTAGCAGAAGCCGCTTCAGTTGGTTCTTTCTGTTCTCTATGCCCATCTTTCATCAACTGCCCCAATGTTGGGTTAGTTTTATTATACCCCATTTTCCCCAATTGTCAAATGCGCCAATCTTTTTTTTCAAGGGGATTGGTAGCTGTTCAGAACCCCGCCTGTTTTGGTGTGCGCAGCTTCAGATTTGCCATTTGAGCCTGACGTGCCATGCGTGAGTCCCCAACTTGCCCGCGAGGCCTTTAGGCCTCGCGGATTGAAGTAGCCTGGGGTGCTGAACAGATACGGGGATTGAAGGTAGCCTGATGGGCTGAACAATAATCATTGAACAGGGAATTCCACCTGATAGCGGAATCTCCTTTGGGCGAGGGGAGGAAGCGTGATGGTGTCGGTCAGGCATTCAATGGTGTTTCCGACGTCGGAGAACCAGAAATAGAGTCCAGCAAAGTCCTGGCTTGGGATAAACCGCATGAAGTCCTTGAGGGCACCCTTGGTGGCGAGCAACTCGACGGGTGCGCCGTCCCAGGGCTCGGGCACGCGATTGTCGGCAAAGGGAATGGCTTGCCCTGGGCGGGCGAAGAGGTCGTGCCTTGGAGAGATTTCCATGCCATCTGTCGTGCTGCGCAGAATAGTCTGAACTTTGTCCGCGCCGAACCGTTTTCCCGGATGCGGGTAATTGACGGCGCGGAAACCGAAAACCATAGTCTTGTCCGTGGGGTTTCTGAAGCTCCATTCGACTCGCAGCGCATCCTTTTCAAGGCGATACAGGCGGCTGACCTCCATGCCAAATAGGGGATTTGGCGTCGGGTTGGCGCCCGCATAGGGGCCGACAATCCCTTCAATGCGCAATTGGGGGCCTTGGGACGTGACTTCCATCTGCTTGCCTTTCACGGTGAGGGGACGCTGCTGGGCATCATAGAAGTTCAGCCGCCCGATGAAACCGTCGTGGAGCAGAGGACATCCCGATGCATTGAAAATTTCCTTGACCTCTCCGCTGTCCATCAGGTCAATCCTGGCGGTGCATCGCCCGTCGTCCATTTTGAGGTAGGCTTCCCCGTTGGAGCCAGCGCACCATTCCATCACGTTTTTTCCGTCATGGATTTCCTGCCAGGAGGCCAGACCCATGTTCTGCTGGTATTCCCGTGCTTTCTCCTGCAGCGGCTGCTGTTTCGGAAGGCGGGAAAGCAGGAAGCATGACACACCGTCCGGGGCAACCTCCGCAAGGAATTCGCGGTTCAGTCCCTTGACTTTCCATAATGCAGGATGTTTTCCGTCATAGTTGAAGATGGTGAACAGGTAGTCGCTGTTCCAATGGTGAACTGTCACGCGCATGTTTGCAGGAAGGTCGGGGAAATAGAGCGCATGCTCTCCGCCGTCCTTGTCCTTGACCATTTTCACCGCCGAATTCACGGGGATGAACGTGAAAATCGACTCTGTGCGCTTTCCGCTGAAATAGAAGTCCTCATGGCGGGAAACCAGGCCAAAGCCCTGGGAGATGGCCTGATAGTAGTCGCACGTGAATGCGTCGTCTGGCCAAAAGCCGATTCCGGTTCCTCCAAGCGCCGCGACGGCCAGGATGTTCTGGAGCACCTTGGGAGGGGTGTACTGCACATAGAAACTGGCCAGTCTCTCCGAAGGGTCTATCAGGGGGAAAAAGGGCTTCTTCAAGGAGGCGATGTTGAAGGCGATGTCGTCAAAGAAGCGCGCCCCCGCATAATAGGGCATGTGGTGGTGGACATCGACATCGGCGTCCGACAGCCTCACGTCCACCCCGCACCAACTGGAAAGCGGGTTGGGACCGGCGTTCAGGGGGTCAGAGCAGAACCAGAAGCGGACTTGCGGGAGTTCCTCCTTCAGGATTTTCGTGAATTTCGCCATGTACTGCGCATGCAAGTCCACCATGTATTGAAACCACTGCCTGCGGTGCTGGCCGTTGATTTCCTCGATGGAGGGGACATTCGCCAGCCCCAGGCTTCTGGCGAAGCGCTCTCGTCCCCCCGCGTCGTACCCGTAGGGGTGTGGTTCAAAGTCCCAGACGACATCCCGGGCCTCCGGATGGAGTCTGGCGACCTCGCGAAGCGCCTCCCGAAAGAATTTGCCGACGAGTCCCGAACGGTCATCCACTTCGCTCCAGATGGCAAAGCCTGTGGCTCTCTTCCCTTTGTCGTTGATGTTTGGGGGAAGAATTCTGGCGAGTTCATTCAGTCTTGGCTGGAGGGCTGGAATTACATTCCAGAAGATTCCTCCGACCTCGACAATGGGGATAAAGGAGTTGGCTGGCTCATCGCAGGCTCGTATCCAGTTGTACCGTTTTTCCGCGATGCGGCTCCAGAAGTCCATCACCTCGTCATGTCCGCCGACGTCAACGAAGGGGAGCATGCTTCGTGGCAGCATGAAGCCGAATTGACGGCAGGGAGCCTCCTGGTGGACGACGGGATTTCCTATTTCGACCGTGGCTTTTCCCGCATGGGAATGCTGGGCGCCGACCTTGACTTGCCAGACGAGCGCCCCCCTTTTCCCCGCGCTGCCCGTGTCGGCTTTCAGAAAAACATGGTGGCCGTACCAGCGGGCCGACAAAAATTGGTTGAAATGCCGGTCAAGGAGAATTCGGTAGAGACGGACGGTCTTTCCATCCCTCTGGACATCCGCAAGCCTCTCGATATCATAGCGCTGGAGTGTCCTTCTTTGATTTGGCGGGGCTGGTTTGGCCGTGGGCATGGTGGGGACACACCCCGTCACCGTCACGAAATCGGGAAGCTCCAGAAGCAGTTCCCCTTGGTCTTTGCTTTTAAGGTCGGAATATGCCTGGAGCACAATCGTCCCTGGCAGATTTTCCGCGATGCGGAACGGAGTCTCCCCGAGAAAACGAAGTGGGTACATTTCGGCGGAGATGGGGGCGGTCTGTTTTTGGGAAATCACCTTGGTGACAGTCACGTCATCCACCCACATGGTGCCTGTGGCGTTGCTTAATTGGAATTGCAGTTCAACGGTTTCCTCGTCGGAAGAGGTCGTGAAGGAATAGGAGACCCGAGTCCAATCCAGGGTGCCGACATCCAGATTCCATGCGCCACGCAATCCCTGCTGGGGAAAATACTCTTTTTGGTTGACCTTGGAGGACGCACCACCGAAATTCGCGTCAGGCATTGCGGTGACGTTCTGGCATTTGACCAGGAACTCCACGCGATAGGTTGCATTGGGCTCGACCGCGATGCGCTGGAAGGCGCGCTGCCAAAGAGGGGTCTCTTGGGAAATCCGCAGGGAGCGCTTTCCAGTTGCATGGATTTCCCCATCAATGCCGAGACCGTCTCCCTTGAGGACCCAGCCCTGCGCACCGTGCTCAAATCCGCCGTTGATGACCTCGGTTGCATGGCAAATGCCTACGCAGGCCAAAGCCAACGCAATGAACAGCTGTTCCTTTTGCATAGTTCCCCTCCTGGGTGGACGTCATGGCAGATATGTGGGAGTGGTGCAGAAGGCCAGGCAGCAGGTGCGCGGCCTGATGTAGCACATGGGCGATGGAAGATAGGGGGTCTTGTATCGATGGCTGCCAAAGTCATTCACCTTGAGGGACTCCACATGGCCGTCCAGCATATCGCAGTTGACATGACCGTTGTGGACGAAATGAAGCCGTCCGAAATCCGTTTCGGCGACATTGTATGCGTAGAGGAGCAGAGCGTCCTGGCGGCTGTTTCCTATGCGGAAGGAGCATGCATCCATGATGATGTCGGAGACGGCGACGGCATTGCCATCGTTGTCCACCGCCCTTGTCTTCATCTCAAAGCCGTAGCAGTTGTATGCGGAAAGCGTTGTGTAACTGGCGGCAAACGCGACCCGCGGATTGTCCACGTCCTGCGGGCGTACGTTGACAGAGGGGCAGCGGGTGGTCTTGAAGTCTTTGAGGTATCCCTGGGCTTTGAGGTGCCCGTTCCAAAGGTAGAACGACGCATCGCCATTGGTCGGCACATTCATGCTCCAGAAGAAATCGTCAAAGTCGTCCCGATACAGAGCCAGGCACAGTCCTGTCTGGCGGTGGTTGGAGACGCAGCTGATGCCCCGTGCCTTCTCCCTCGCCTTGGACAGCGCGGGCAAAAGCATCGCGGCCAGCACGGCGATGATGGCTATCACGACAAGCAACTCAATAAGTGTAAACCAAATCATCCGTTTCATTGTTTTGTTTTGCTTCCGTTTTTGTGAGTTCATTTTTTAAAAGCAGTCTTCATTCATCGCTTACTATACACGGGATTGAACTTCTTACAATATCAATTCTTAAAATTTTCAGTGTCTATTTATCAACCTTTGGCAACGGCATGTGTTCATATTTCGCTCTGTTTGCGGTAGAGTCCGGGTGACATGCCGAATTTGGCCGTGAAGCGTCGATGGAATGAATAGGTGTTGGAGAAATGCACGACCTTGACGATTTCGGCGATGGGGCAGGAACTTTGCCGCAGCAGCGCGGCTGCGGTCTCCAGCCTTGCCTCCATCACGTATTGGTGCGGAGTGACGGGGAACTGCTGGTTCCATTCGCGGTAGAAGAGAGTGTGGGAAATCCCCTGGGCTCGGATGATTTCCATCAGGTCGAAGTCCTCGCAGCAATGTCGGCGCAGCCAAATGGAGATGCTTTGGACGATGGCAGGCAGGCTATGCTGGTTTTCCCTCTGGAGATTGGCCAATTGGATATGCCTGATGAACTGGAAGGCGAGCCAATCCATTTCATCCGCCATGCCAGGCAGGTGGATGTTGTCAAGCAGATGCCAGTACTTGGCGAACATCCGTTGAATTTCGCTGCCTAAAGAGAATGCGAAGCAGGTTTGTCCAGCCAGCATTCCCAGTCTGCGGAAATCGGCGGTGAATTCGGCGGGATAAAGGAAGGAGACGGTGTCTCTGGGTTGGCTGTCGCCAGCGCCATAGGTTTGCCCAGGCAGTTTCCAGCATGCATGGGGAAAGGGTGCGGAGATTCTCTTGCCATTGATGATGTCGTGGCAGATGGAGGCCTGGGATTCGATGCGAAGCGAGAATTCCAGATGGGGGATTCGCAGCAACTGGCCTGATTTGGGGCGGAAACGTCGAGACTGGAACAGCCCCGTGAGGCGGTAGGGGAAGTCCGTTTGCCTGGGAATCGGCCTCATGTTGAGGGAGAAGGTCTTCAACGTGGTCATTGCTGTGCGGCAGCGGTCTGCTCGTAGTGGGCGCGGCGTTCAAGGACGGCCTGGGTATAACGGCGTGTGCTTTGTTGCTTTCGCGGCTGGTCACAGTTGCTTTCGCGGCTGGGAGTTCTGGAGTTTGGGGGATGAGAGTGTCCATAGGATACCCTTTTGGGCAGGAAAACTTTTCAATCCGCGATGCCTGAAGGTCTCGCGGGTAGGTTGGCATCTCTCGCCTGGCACGTCAGATCCAGTTGGTGAATCTGGCTCTGGACATGTCAGAAACTGAACAGTTGCAACACAATAATATACACTCGTTGCGAGGAATTGAAAGTAGTGCAGCCCTGGCATTCTCCGCTGTCAAGCGGGGTGTCAACCTCGTTGCGCCTTGTTCAAAATAAGGCGAAAAGAGGTGACCCCCGTGAAATGTATCGGTGCTGACAAAAGGGAGTGATTGATTGAAATTTGGGTCTGGATGCGGTATAGTATGCGTCTGTTACCGAAAAGATGGAGTATTCGGTATTCCAAGTTGATGGAATGGTTCCAGCAATTTCGACAGTTTCTGTCGAATTTACGGAGATGGCGAAAATGAGAAAGTATATATCAAGAGGTCTTCAGGCAGATTTGAAGGCCTGCCTGGAGGAGAGTCCGATTGTCGCGCTTATTGGGCCAAGGCAATGCGGCAAATCCACTCTGGCCAAAATGGTAAGGACGGATTATCCTGCATCAGTCTATCTTGATTTGGAGAATCCGCAAGCCTCAAGCCAATATCAGTCACTGAGGCATTACATTCTTCAGGGCTGATGCCCCTGGAAACGGTCTCGCAGGCCGTTTGACAAAGGCACACTGGAATGCTATAATAACCGCATCCGATTTGGAAATCCCAGCAGCCGCGCATGCAATGCCACTGGCGTACCCCAAGGAATCTCGATGCGCCGTCCTCCGCCATACCGCCTTGCCGCCGTCTCCGTCCAGGCCCTACTTCTGGGCGCACTGGTCTCCAGGGGGGAGCAGACCGCCGTCATCACCGAACTGTCCATCTCGGGGCCGACGGAGCACACCCTGGTCATCCCCCCAGCCTTCCCCGAATACACCCAGACCTTCATGTGCAACGTCACCTGGCGGGTGGCGGGGGAACCCGACCCCGAGAAAGAGGAGGAGCCGGCCGAGTTCGAGGTGAAATACCAGTGGGCG
>JAFRLP010000298.1 GCA_017431185.1 Victivallales bacterium
AGGGCTCGCCCGTCTTGGGGTTCACGGGGCCGTCGGCGACGACGTACTGTTCGTCGAAGGCGGCCTTCCCCTCCAGGATGAGGCAGTGGGCGGCGCGTCCGAGCGCCAGCGCCGGGCTTTCGCTCTCGGCGATTTCGCCATTGGTCTTGCGGCGATAGAGTTCGGGGGATTCGCGGAAGTCGGCCAGGAGGTGGCTCGACATGTACCGCACGCTTCGACTGGCGGCGTGGTACTCGTCCGCGGGGATGGTGAGGAATCTGTCCGTGTTCATTTGGCGTCCCTTTGGGTTTGCCGACGGCCACACCTCGTGGCGTCTGTCCATTAATTCGTCATTTTTTCCCAAATGGCAGGGGCGTTCCGCGAAAAAAGGGGATTTTCCAGGCAAAAAAATCCCGCCGGGGGGGATTCCGGGGCAGGAAGAGGGGTATGGTGAAGTTTTGAGCCTGAGACAATCAGTTGTACATCGCTACGCAGGGTAGTCCTTTCGACTGCCGGGAGTTAGATGCACCTACTCTGCAAGGTGAAAGCGAAAAAGTCATCGACTGGTTCCAAACCTGTCGATGGCGTTTTTTTTGAGGTGAAACGAAAAAAACTCTCGATTACACATCCCCCACGATATTCAGTGCGGACGTGCGTGAAATTTGTGATTCCCTGAGTACGGTATAAATCGCTGGTATCCATTTGGTCTCCTTTGTTGAGGGTGAGATATCAACAAAATAGCCTTGGATACCAGTTTTTCTAATCTTGATCACGTTTTTTCACCAAAACGTATTAGAAACGAATAATTCTTTTTTCAACCAAACGACTTGATTTTTTACGGGGGGGTAATTTATAGGGCAGTGTGGAATTGATTCTTCAAATCCGATAAGGAAATGAACTATTCCTTTTCCGCCGGATGGCGGATGGAAAAATGCTCCACACCAGAAGCACCTTTCACTATAGGAGATTGACAAATGCAACAGAAACGATTCACCTTGATTGAACTGCTTGTCGTCATAGCGATCATCGCCATCCTAGCGGCGATGCTACTGCCGGCACTGTCGAAGGCACGTGAAAAAGCACGTGAAATCAGCTGCGTGAACAATATGAAACAAATTGGCATCCAGTTGCTGATGTACATTGACGACTATGCAGGCGTGATTCCCTGCATTCAGGGAAATCGCAACAACCAATACCAAGGACGAATCCAGGATGCACTGTACATGCAAATATACAATGTGCAGACAGCCAGTAATTGGGATCTGATTTTTCTGCGGAAAAACGGCACGGATATGACCCAGGCAATGCCGTATTCGCCCTTCGGATGCCCCAGCCGTCCCGGCGCATTCAACGCCTCCAAGGAATATCTACACTATGGCGTCAATTATCAGGGATTTGCCAGCAGGGCAAAGAATGACGGCAATTTGATTCGTCTACAAGTCCGCATCCAACAGCCCAGCGGACGAATGGCAATGACGGAAATGGACCGTAGGCAGAAATCCAGTTTCAGTTCCGGCGTATATGACCGCACTTCAATGCTTACTGGCGACGGCCTCTACCACCATGGCGGGGGAACAACCTCCAACGTGGAGTTTGCCGACGGGCACGTCGAGAACCGCAAAACTACGCAAATTCCCATTTACGCCACCTCCGAAGACGGTTATTTCTGGGCAAAAACCGGAGAGTTCGACTAAATTATGTCGTATGATGGGGGCAGAAACGCCGCTCACGTAACCTCCGACCTTTACTGCGTCTCATAACTCATTTCAACGCAATGTGATATGATTTCAGTCCCATTCTCCGTCGCCGTCCATTATGGTATGGGTCGGGAGTTGGAGAATGGTTTGGCGGGGCGGAGAACGAGAATGGATTCGCGCGTTTCTGCTCCACCACCCAACTTATCACGAGGTCTGATGGCAATCGCCGTCAGACCTCGCTTCGTTTCCGCTCTTTCTCCCTGCAAGACGGGAACTTGTGCGGATTCTCTCGCGGAGAATGCATGGTTGCCAGAGAAGGCTTTTTCGGGCGTTTTCGCCCTTCAGAAACGCCGAAATCCCTTCTCGTTCTCCGTTTTTTCTCTGCGAGTAAAGGTCATGGCAATTATTACCACTGTGCGCGAACCCATTCTTGTTCTCTTTTTCTCCGCGAGAACGCTTTTGAGTAGGGAGTAAGGGGCAGCCAAAGTTGGATTCGGGCTTTTCTGACGCCGTTTGGGGTTCAACTCGTGACCCCCACTTAGGCGATTTTCAGGGTTTTCGGGCCCTTCGCGACACCCCATGGTTGGAACTCCGTAGAGAACGCATTTCCAGGTTTGAACACACTTTCCTGACAGCATAAAAGGCCGCCAGGCAACCATGCCCGACGGCCTCGTGTTCTATTTGACGGTTCTATTCTCCGAGCAGCTCCCGCTCCTGCTCGTCCCAGTCGAGGGGGATGCTTTCGCGCAGCCGCAGGACGGTCAGCGTCGGCGGGACGTCGCCCGACACGATGCGATGGACGACCCTTGGCGAGAGCATGGCGAGCCGCAGCGTCCGCGAGACGCGTGAGCGGTCGATGCCAAGCGCATCAGCCAGTTCCTTGCTGTTGGCGTAGCGCCCCTCGTCGATCGCGCACTGCCAGGACCACGCCCGCGCCAGCATCGTCGCCAGCGAGGTCTCCCGCGCCGGCTCGTTGCCGTCCAGCGGGACGATGCGCCGCCGACCGCCGCGGCACCGAAGCGCCACGGGCAGGTGGACGCGCAGGTTGCCGTTTTCTAGTTTTTCAGTTCTGATCTTCATTCCACGCCTCCTTCGCGAGGGTTTCCATCCCCGCCGTGACCCAGAACGTCATCAGATGCGGCATACGCAAGACCTCCAAACGCGGCCCGCACATGCTGAGGCATACTCTGGCAACCCTTCTTGTCAACAAGGGTGGCACTCTACGCAGACCGCAGTATAGCGGCCATTCCCACTATAACTGCTCTGTTGAAAAGGTAGTGTTTTACAGCTAATTATTCCTGGATTTCGGTAAGAGAGGAGACGCGGAAAGAATCACCATTGCTTTCAAGGGTGAAGAGGTAGCTTTTGTTCCTTTTTGTGCTGAGCAGCTTGACCTCGTAGAAAACCTCGCTGTTGGCGCTACGCGTAACCTTGCGGTATTCCCTGATTGCGGCTGGGCAAAAGTCCTGCTCCTTGAAAAACTTCTTCAGGTAGTTGCGGTTGAAAGCCATAGCGTCGCCAGAGCCAAAGAGTTCGTAGAGTCCGCGCTGGTCGTTGTTTTCAATGGCGTCAAGCACCTTGCCCATAAATGCCTGCACCTCTGATGGACTATTCACGACCTCGACTTTCGCTTCTTTCAGCGAAGCAAGAGGATCCGTGACAAACGAATGCCACAACCCTGCGGCTATCAACGCCAGCGCGACTAGCACTATCCATTTGATGCTCTGTTTATTCATACTATCTGCTCTCCCTTGTCAGACATTATTAATTGGCAGCGTAAATACTTTCCTGGCTCTTGGTGAGCAGCCAATACTTGGCATCTGTGCGTACCCAGCCAATGTTGTTGTTGACCTCACTGGAAGATGTGCCCAGCTTTTCGGGGCGTTCACTGCTGATATGGCCGTCGGCCCAGCAGATGTTGGTCATGCCGCAATGGCGGAACTGGGAGTTCGGGGACATAGTGCTGACGGTGTACCAATTGACACACTTGTCATATGGGTAGAGGCGGATGACATAGCCGTAGGAAGCATCCCAGGCATAGTCGAAGGTGTCGCCGACTCAAGCCACGCCAGCGAGTGTATAGTCCCGCTCATTGGGATGGTTTTAGTGATGTGGAATCTTGAAATGGGAAGGTAATTCATCATGCAAAATTTACAGACTTGTATACAGCTTGGCTTCAACCCCAAGGAAATGGACTAGAAGGCAGAAGACTACTATATAGTCAAGGACAGTATCGATAAAAAACAGGATTCGCCATATACTCGTTACTGGAATGTTCGAGGGAGATCAGTAGGGAAAGGGAGTCGGGTATTTGTCTATTATGCTGCTAAAAAGAAGTTCATTGCCTCCGGATATGTCACGAGCGATGAGGTCATAACCCAGGAGGATGGTAAGAATCATGTAGAAGTTATGTTTGATTGGATTGTTGATTATGAAAAAGAAAATGAGGGGTTGGCCTATGAGACATTAAAGAATAAATATGGTTTGTCTATCAAACTCTTTGAAAAAGCAGGCCAAATACAGGGGGGTGTGGATTCTTGAATGATGAAAGTTCGCTTGTAAAATTGGAGAAAGCGTGGAAAGAGGCATGCCCTGGTTATCCAGGACCAAAACAATCATCTTCCCCTTCCACCACAATTGCAAAAGGAGTCAGTACCATGACGCATGATGAAATAGTTAAATAAAGCGGGCCGCCTGCGGTTATCGAAGCAAGTCCCGTTTCAGAATAGCAATTCTGTTCCACTGCGGAAAGTTAGACTTGATGCCTAATCTCACAACCTCACCCCCAAAATCTGTCGATGCGCCAAACTTTTCTTGCCATATTGTTTTGTTTGGTTAGTTTAAGGTTAAGGACGAGAGATTGCCCCCCCCCTCCCCTGCCTGGCCGCTAGCCTTGTAGGATTTTACTGCTTACTTGCGGGGGCAAGCCAGAGCGCAACTTGATTTTTTCCTGGTGGGCCATGAGGATGGACATGGCGTTGTCGCAGATTTTCCGTACGAGGTTCTGCGGTTCCTCGACAACGACCTCTCCTGGCCAGGTCATGGCAAAGTTGACGATGCGGAATTCCTCGGCTTCGGGGACGACGAGGATCACGGAACCAACTTGGTTGCGTGTGTAAGTTGAGTTCGCAAATGCCTCGAGGCCGTAGAAGACGCTTTTCCCCGTGAGTCGAATGAGAACATTGTTGACGGTGGGAAGGTTGAAGAGCTTCCCGCTGGCGGCCTCTTTTAGGATTTCAGGATTGGGTGTAAAGTGCGCGGGAAGGACTTCAATTCCCTGGATTCTCTGAAGCGCCAGGGATATGATGCCGTTTTCGGCGCAGGGTTGCGGTTCGCTGTTGAGACGTTGCACCTTTACGTACCAACGTCCGTTGTAGAATGCGAGCGTATGTGGCTGGACGTGGAGTTCGACTAGAAGGCCGTCCTGGGCGCGAAGATATTTGACCATGAGTTCCTGCCGATGGTACCAGGCGTCATAGACAGCCTGGAAGACGTCCACGGGTACGGTTCCTTCCGTGTTGAGGGAAGCCAGGAAGGCGTAGGCAGGATGTTCCTCGGCGTTCGCTGGTTCAATGAAGGATTTGCTTTCCGCAGACATTCCCAACGTGCTGGCACTCCCCATCGGCATCATGGATTGCGCGACTCTTGCGCCAAGAGAGGCCGCGTAAAGGTCGGATTTCTTCAAGGGGAGATCCACCTGCCAGGTCGAATCCAGGAGGAAGTATCCTCGCCTGCGATAATCGTAGGCGATCGGCGCCTTGTACTCATGAATGAGGAACTTGACGTCGCGCTGCAAAGTTTTTTGGGAAATGTCAAAGGTATCTTCCAGACCAAGTTCCTGCATTTCTTTCAGAAGACGCGGATGGTTGGGATACTTGTTCTCCTTCAGCATCGCCACCAGACGAAGCAGCCGTGGAATCGACATCTTGATTTTAGGCATGGAATGACTCCTCGATAATGGATTGTAAAGCTGCAGAAACAACCAGATTTTCCTTGTCAGGTCATTGCGGTGACAGGAAAATCGCCCTGGATGAAAACCACAAATGATTAATGTAATTCGTAAAAATAGTTTTTCCTCATAGGATTCCCGTATTTCTTGAAAAAGCATCGAAAATCGTGCTCCCTTCTCAAAGGATAACGTGGTGCGTTGCAGATCTTCGCCCTCGCAGGTGGGGTTTGGGCGTTTGGGCGGTAGTTTTGCAATTCCATTAGAAAACACCAATTTGGGGTCATGACATTGGATAAAATGGCGGATTGATATTACATTAAGCGCAGGAAAACGTTTGGTCGACGTTGTTACACCATCAAGAAGACAAGAAACGCGCCCCTCAAGGAAGATTCTTTACAGACTCATGCTTGCCAAAGGCTTGATTGCCATAAACTGATCTGGAAGAAACTTCATCACAGAGAACTCGCACCATTGAAGAACTTCGTTCGGAACTCACTGGTTTCGAAGCAGGAGAGGGGCTTTCGCGTTTTACTGACGGACACGGTCTGCAAAGCAATGTGTTCCGTTTCGACTGGGATGAACCAGTCCTCCGCATAAGCTTGGAACTTCCTTGGGCATGCGTGCTTTCAGATGAGGAACAACAGGTAGGGAATGACGCTGAAATCTCCGCGTCCATACGCATGGCAATCTTGCTTTTGGTCGCTGGCGAAAAAGGCACACTTTTGCAGGAAGGCGAAGCCAGGCTGACTGTCACGAATGACGACGATACTCTATGGTGGGCCGTCTATGACGCGGAAGGGAATCTTCCGGGTGCCTTTTCCATGAACAGTCCATACTGACCATTGTGGCTGCCGACAGTCGTTTTGGGCATGATATCCTCAAGTCCAAGTGCCTCTGCGGTTTTCTGTGTGGCCAGATTCAACTCGGCAACCTGCTGCTCAGGCTTGTTGTCCATGGAAAGTTTCAGGGTTTCCATCCCTAGACGACCGGCGGCTTCTGGTTTGAAAACATATTCCGAATTGTCTTTGTACTTGACGAGATACACGGTATTGGCCACGCCATTTCCAAGTTTCTTCGAAGATACCATGTTGCTGACATCCAGTTTCGGGTTGACATCAGCGTCTTTCATTCCATGAATACGCGCCTCGACGATAGTTGAAAATGCAAGTCGTCCCTCCAAAAGCGCACGGGCCGAATCTGTCGAGAGGAACTTTTCGGGAGACATGTCCTCATGGATACGGTTGATGCTAATAAGCAGATGCTGGACCAGTGCAATCATTCCCTGCGGTTTTCTGAAAGAGGTCAGAAGAGAATCCCAATCGTTTGAATCCATATCACCGCCCAAGTTTCTATTTTTGAGCCGCTCCACTTCTTCCACGATCTTCTCCCCATCAAACTTGCTGTAGTTGATGACAGCATCCTGGAGCTTTTTCATATTCTCTGCCGTGGGGTCGTTCACGCAATTTCGAGCAAGTTCAAGCAACCGATAGCGATAATTGGCCGCCTTCGCAAGCGTGGGTGCCGCAGCGGAAAGATCTCTGAGGTTCTCTTGATAGACGATGGGCCAATCATTGGAAAGGGTAAAGGCTTTTTCCACAAAACATTCCATAGATTGCATGCCAATTTCCTTGCGTGTGTCCGCAAGTCTCTGCGTTGCATAGTCAACATACAACTTGGCGAAGGAGAAGAACGTCTTGTCAGGCATCCATCGACCTCCATCTGGCGTTGCAAAACCTTCTTTTGCAACGCGTTCCAAGGCATTTCTAGCCAGTGCCGTCTCACGTTGCAAAGCAGTAAACTCTTCACTGGAAATCGATGCATTTGGGCGTGATGCGAAGGAGTCGAGGCGGTCCGCAAGCGGTTGGAGTTCCGCCTTAATCTTTTCAAGCGCGGCATCGGTTCCGTGCATCTGGAGTGCCTGGCGGGGGAGAAGTTCCTCCACTTTCGCATTCAGTCGCGCGACAGCCTCGGAGTCTTTCCCGTTTTGCTCGACGGTGTCCGCAAGTTGAAGGGCAAGCATCATGATTTCCGTTTGACGACGGTCTGCTTGCAACGCCATCTCGCTGAGCGTCTCGAATGCCTCGCCTGAGACCTTTGGGGAGTTCACAATGTCGTGAAGTTTTTCAGAGAGATTCGCCTGTGCGTCAATCGCCTTTTTGAGCGCATTGCCTGCTGTCGAGTTCCCCCAGTCGATTTTATTGTCTTCCCCGACAACGAGCGCATCGGCAATTTCCCTTCCCGTGAAGTTCGAAAGTGCCTTAAAAGTCTCCGCTGCATAATCTGCCGCTTTTGTTAGCGCTGCACGCTGATTACTGGACAGTTTCGTCGACGATACAGCGACATGCAATTTCTTTGAATTGACGGAATAAGTTGCGCTCTGTGCGACTTTGAACAGCATTTCATCCAGTTTTTGGGTAAGCGAACGTGCTGTCACCAGAGGCTGTTGTACGGGCTGTTCTTGCGGTTGTTGAACAGGAACTTGCCCCTGGGGATTGTCAATATTCGAGGGCAGAATGGGACCAAGGCTATTAATGGCTCCTAAGGACTTGTTTCCAATTGGTTGTGTCACGCTGGCTCACCGATTTTGTTGATAATGTATTTCATGCAGTCTTCACTATGAATACACGCAGACTGGCATTTGGTTACGATTTTTTACTGAAAACTTTTCTAACCCCTTGGGATTCCTCATTTCAAAGTAGTTTGGACATGTGGATTGTCATGCTACAAGGGCAATGAAGAAATTGACTCCGTTTAAAACATACAATATCCCTTGGTTGTGAATTTTCAAACCTACCGTTCAAACTTGACGCTACGCAATACAGCGGTACCACATGCCGCAAACCTGGTACGCGATTTTGGTATGGCTAGGGGGAGGGTAGGAGTCGCAAACCTGGTATGCGATTTTTGGGTGGCTATGGGAAGAGTGGGAGTCGCAAACCTGGTATGCGATTTGGGGTTGTCGCAAACCTGGTTTGCGATTGGGGTATGGCTAGGGGGATGGTAGGAGTCGCAAACCTGGTATGCGTTTTTTTGGTGGCTATGGGAAGAGTGGGAGTCGCAAACCTGGTATGCGTTTTTTGGGTGGCTATGGGAAGAGTGGGAGTCGCAAACCTGGTTTGCGATTGGGGTATGGCTAGGGGGA
>JAFRLP010000032.1 GCA_017431185.1 Victivallales bacterium
TAGAAGGCAAAGGAGTCCGCAAAAACCACCTGCTTGTTATCACCATTGAAGGAACGAATCTTCTTCAGGACTGGATAACTCGAACTGGCGCAGCTGACCGCGCCGCCCATGCGCCCGCAGTAGCCGTAACTCATATACAAGGACATGGAGTTAGCGTAAAGAGTACGCGGCTTGGGGTCGCTCGGACAAACAAGAACGGTCTTGTTCGTCGTGCTGGCGTTGGTCTTCGTGCCATTCAGGTAATTCGTCCACATATACTCATTCCAAGGAGTGAAGTCATTGGAGCCCGTCCCCCACTTCTGCTGGCATGGCAGGAGAAAACCGTCGTTGTCGTCAGGATAAATCTGCCAGTAAAGCGCCAATTGCTTCAGGTTGCTGACGCAGGAGATGGACCTCGCCTTGTCCCGCGCCTTGCTCAGGGCGGGCAGCAGCATGGCCGCCAGAATCGCGATGATGGCGATGACGACCAGCAGTTCAATTAACGTGAAGCACAGGCCTCTCCGACGGCTCGTCAGCACAGATGATGGTCTAGGCAAGAGTGTTTTTTTCTTCATCCTGTTTTCCTCATGATTCAGGGGTTGGAATGCATTCAATTGACAAGTGTTGCAGGCGGTTTGCCACAGACCACGCCAGGCTTTGAGGTTCTGTCCGGCAAACTCTCGCCTTCCACAAAGAACGGCTTCAGGTAAATGGTTTTGCACGTTGTGCGGGAGAGGCCCTCAATCTCATCCTTGAGGAGTTGCGCGGCCTCCAGAAAGACCTCTCGCTTGCGGCAGTGGAAACCAGTGAAATGAAAAGGAAGATGATAACTGGCAAAAGAGCGTTCGGGATGCACACGGCAGATGATTCCGACATCATCAGGCACCTTCAGCCCCAGTCGCTCCAGTCCGCGCAGAGTGTTGACCGCACGCCATTCGTCGGCGCAGATAATGGCCTCGGGCAGGTTCTTCCCCAGAAAGACGTTGCGCAGATACGGCGAGTAATCAGGCGGTCTTGCGACATTGTCGCTGCCCAGTACGCCGTTGACTTTAGGGCGTGTCCAGAACAGCACCCAATCAGGGTTATACGCCAGCCCGTATTTGGCGAGCGCGAACCTGAACGCCTCCAGACCGTCCTTCGCGGTGCTCACCTCGCTTTCATCGGAAAGGATGGCGATGCGCCGATAGCCGTGCGCAAGCAGATATTCGACCTGAAGCTCCCGTTCGCCATTGACATCCTCCAGCACCCAACTGCAATCAAAGGCACGGTTGTATCCATTGACGCCGACGCAGGGGCGTCCATGCAGATAGCGCTCAAAGAACTCCTGCGTCACATAACCATCAAATATCACGCCAGCGATATCCTTGGAGAGCAGACATTCGGGAGGATTCCAGTCCATCCCCACATGTGCGGCCAGAAACTGATACCCATGAGGGGAGAACACCTCATCCCAGCCGCTGAACACATCCTGAAAACGAGGCATGTTCAGAAAGACGTACCGAGGATAAAGCGAGGAAAACGAAAGGTAGAGAATCGTCTTGCCCTGCTTGGGAACATCAGCCTGGAGATTTTTCCGAGAAGACATCGGCACCACAAACGTCCCGCTTCCCCGCACCCGTTTGAGCAGACCGTCCTTCACCAGATGGTCAATGGCCTTGCGGACAGAATTGCGGCAAATCCCATATTGCTTCGCCAACGCATTCTCCGAGCGGATGGGATGTTCCTCTGGCAACTGCCGAGAGCAAATCATCCGTCGCAGAGTGTTTTCCAGGTTGCAATATGCGCTGTATCGGGCCATGTTTCAGCATTACAGTTTTTGCCTTTCCATACCTCAAATTTAGTTCCCGCCCCTATGATTTCAATTTTCAAAAACACAAAAAGCCAAAATAGTTGTTCAAATATGTCCACATTCGTGCCTTTTCAAAACACGCGGAGGCCACTGCATCAGGGCAGTTGCACATCGGGGAGGCGGCAGTCGTTGAGCAGCAGCAACTGGCGTGTCCAATTCAGTTGCGCCCGCCAGGACTGCGGAGTGATGGCGGGCGGCGGGTTGCCCGCCGCCATCTCCAGAATAACCCTGCACTGCGCACTGGCCTCAGGCGTGGAGACGGAATGCGCCAGCCAGCCCTCCTCAAACAGAAACGCCATGCACACCCCCGTGAGCACGGCGTCCACCGCCAAGGCATGGGCGGAGAGACGGCGCAACGCCACCTCCACGGCATTGAAGTAATGCGGATGCGGAAGCCTCTCCTGAACATTGCCGAGCGAGAACGCCGCTATCCAATTGGCGGCCTGAAAGCCAGCATAATCCTGCGCCACCCCGCCAAAGTCCTCCAGCAACTCGGCGGAGCGGATGCGGTGCAAATCCCCATTGCCCATCAAAATGCCGAGGTGGAGCAGACGAAACAACTCCACCTCGGGCATATAGCGGTTGCGGGCGACAGCCGCCCCCTTGATGAGAAAGGAGATGCGCCCGTATTCAGGGGACAATCCGCTGAAAATCAGCGAGTGCTCCCCGTAGGCAATTTTGCGCAACGGAATGAAATCACACTCTGACTCTTCAGCCATGCCCGAACAGGAACGTCAGAACTGGACAACCACCATCTGGTGGCAGGTGAAGGAATCGACGCGGAAGGAGAGCCTTCCCTCCGTCACCGAGAAGGGAACGGGCACTCCCTGCGGCTCCAGGGTCACTCCCTTCACAGGCTTGTCAACCGCCATCTGGATGATCGTGCCATGCAGCGGCAGCAAATCCTCGATGACTTCGCCGTTGCCACTGACCGTCACTCCGTCATAGACTGTGCCGACCGCCATGCCACGAGGCAGAACGTTGGCATACAGCAGATGGACAACCAGCCGATTCTCCGCCGATTGGTTCATCACCGACAGGCGGGCCATGCTCGGCAGATTGGACTCCACCATCGGCGGTCTCCCCAGGGCCAGCCCGATGACCTTGCGCAGGTACTGTCCCAGCGGCACATTCCCCCACACCCGATAGATGGAGAAAACTGGATGCGCCAAATAGACGATGTTGTCCTTCTGCACGCCCGAAATGTAGGGGCTGGCGTCACGGTGGTTCGGCGTATGCTGGTGCGAGCAGAAATGCGCCTTGTCCGTGCGGTTGAAATACGGGTCATAGACGTCGCCCAGAGAACGCCCGCCTGCTCCCTTGACCAATTTCATGCGCTGTCCCCGCAAATACATCACCACGGGAGACTCGCAGCCAGCCACCTGCAACTCGGGGATGGGCAGCATGTAGTCTGGCTGGAACGGACTGGCCCCCTCCAGGGTGGCCCCCAGGTCAAACAGCGGCTTGCCGTCCTTGTTCAGCCCGCTGGAGCCAGTGAGGAGAAGCCGTCCGCCCTTGGAGAGATAGGAGTCAAGCCGGCGCTTGAGTTTGGCGTCCACGTGAATCTCGTCCGGCAGGATCAGCAGACGATACGGGGTGAAATCGGCCTCCAGGTCAATCACGTCATAGAGGAAATGACCTTCCAGCAGGACACGGTTCGCCCCCACATCGCCATAATATTGCTCTTCGCGCATGAAGGCGGGATGGAAAGCGGTCTTGGGCAGAATGGCGATTTCCGCGACGGAGGAGACGTTGTCGCACCAGGGCTCCTTGGCCTCCACATCCGCATACGCCTGTCCGACCAGGTGGTATGTCGCCTCGTCCAGCGCACCGCTGGGATGCAACTGGTCCCCGATGGAGCATTTGGCGCCGAAGGCCAGCATGGCGTCACACTCATACCGGAGTGCATTGGGGCTTTTGAAGCCTCCGAATTCACCCCACGTGGTGTGGAATTTGCCGGTCATGCCCAAAAAGTCGAAACCAGTTGTAATGGCGTATTTGGCGGACATCGGGAAATGGTCATACCCCCAGCCGCCCGTGGGAAGGGACTCCAGTTCCAGGTGGGAGTCCCAGGGCCTCATCTGGCTGAAGCAGCCAGGCGTAATCCCCGCGTTGTGGAAGACAGGCATATTCGGGTTGACGTCCATGATCGCGTGGGTGGTCATGGAGTAGTAGCGGTCCAGGGCCATGCGCGCGCAGATGCCCAAGTCCTGCGGCTTCATCGGGTCAAGTCCATTCTCCCGCATCACCTTCAGACAGTGCTCGCAGATGCACAGCGGCTGGCTCACAATGTCCAGGAAGATGCCGTTGCAGTCAGGGAACTGCTCCAGCACCTCGCGGATTTCCTCCACCAGGTGCTCCACATACGGGGAGTTGAAGCAGGCCCGCAGAAAACCGGGGCGGATGTTGTTGTTGACGGCCGGCGTCTCCCCCTCCGCGACGTATGGCACTGTCTGCCATTCGGGATGCTCCTGGAGGCATTTCACATCATAGCCCGCCGAAAGGTAGATCGGGGCATTGATGTCCACCTCACGGCAAGCCTCATATTGCGCCCGCAGCAAATCAAACCCCAGGTTCGGATGCATGTGCCCGACTGCCGTGTTGTGGTAATGCCAGCCATGGTGGCACTTGGCAAACAGCGTGATGGAGTTGACATGCGCATCCTGCAGGGTCTTCTGCCATTTCTCCTTGTCAAAGGCCAGCCCAATGCCGGGAATCAGCGACCCCGTGTGGAAATCAAGATGGATTTGACGAAATCTCAGGTGATTCTGGTCGTGGGATGTGTCCATGTAGTGTCTCTTCCGTAAAACGCCATAAAGACTAGAAAACAACCATTACTGTAATCACTCGCCACTCATTTTCAAACGCCATCCTCGGTATTTTTGCTTTCAGGCATCTTCTCCGCATGACCCAATTTTGGCGATTTTACCCTTTCCGCATTGCTTTTTCAGGAAAAAAAGGTATATTAATAGTCCGTGTCTTTTTCAGAATACCAGTCAACGATCACGAAAGAATGGAACTCAAACAACGCCTGCTGGACGCCCTGAAAGGTTGTCGGGCCGATTACGCCGACATTCGCTTTGATGAAAACTTCGGTTGCTCATTTGTCTTCCGCGGCGAGGAACAGGACGGTGCCAGCGCAATCGCCTCCACCTGCGGCATCATACGCGCCTGCGTGAAGGGCGGCTGGGGCATCGTCAGTTTCGACAACCTCTCCAACATCAAGGATTTGCTCTCGCGCGCCTGCGCCGCGGCCCGCCTGGCCGGCAAGGGCAAAACCCGCCTGGCCGAGGCCCCCGTCTGCACGGACGATTTCCCCGCCGCCATGAAAAATGACTTCCGAGGCAAAAGCTTCGCGGAGAAAGTCGCCGCAGTGGCCGGATACAACCGCATCCTCCTGAAGAGCGCACCCAATATCACCTCCACGGTGGTCAGTTACACCGACACCTTCCAGCGGGTCCATTTCGCCTCCACCCGAGGAGCCTGCTTCATGGAGGAACGCCCGCACATCTCCTTCAAACTCTTTGCCGTCGCCAGCAAGGAAGACATAGTGCAGCAAGCATTCAAAAGCATCGGCAATGACGAGGACTTCGGCGCGGTCGAACATCTGGAGCAGACCTGCGAGCAGGTCGCCAAACAGGCCAGCGACCTGCTCGAAGCACCTCAGTGCCCCGGAGGGCGCACCACCGTCATCCTCAACCCGTCCTTCACGGGACTGTTCACCCACGAGGCATTCGGACACCTGAGCGAGGCCGATTTCCTCTACGAAAACCCGCCGATGCGCAAACTGATGCACATCGGACGCCGCATGGGCCCTGATTTCCTCAACATCATCGATGACGGCACCCTGCCTGGCCACATGGGCACCCGCCACGTCGATGACGAGGGCACCCCCACCCGCCGCAACGTCCTCATCCAAAACGGTGTGCTGGCGGGACATCTGCACAGCCTGGAGACCGCCGGCATGATGGGCGAGCAGGCCACTGGCAACGCCCGGGGCATAAACGGGGGCAGCCCGCCCATCGTCCGAATGACCAACACCTTCATCGCGCCGGGGACTATCCCGCCCGAACGGCTTTTCGCCGATGTGGATGACGGGATCTACTGCTGCGATGGTCTCGCTGGCCAGACCATGATGGAGATGTTCACCTTCACGGCCACCCACGGCTACCGAATCCGCAAAGGAAAAGTCTGCGAACTGCTTCGGGACGTCATGGTCACGGGAAATGTCTTCGAGACCCTCCAGAACATCGACGGCATCGCCAATGACTTCGAGATGAAGAACTCGGGCGGCGGCTGCGGCAAGGGCGGACAGTCCCCACTGCCCGTGGGGACTGGCGGTCCGCACATTCGCATCCGCGACGCCGTGGTGGCAGGCAGCAAATAATGGAGGGAAGGGCCTTCCGCCCTTTTCAACGAAATGCGCTAAGAATGGATGAAGAGCATGGGAGACAAACTTATGGAAAACAAAATCAGCCAGGCGGAGCCAATCCTCCAGCAGTGCCTGGAAATGGCAGTCCGCAAAGGCGCCAGCGCAGTCATCGTCACATACGGACACGACACCACGCATGAACTCAACTTTGAA
>JAFRLP010000299.1 GCA_017431185.1 Victivallales bacterium
TCTTTGGCTTTGAAATGCCTGAAAAGCCACGTTTTCTCACCGCCTTTGCCATCAAGAGGAGTTATCTGATGAGCCATGGCTGGACAGCACAGCGGCGTTCACAGGTCTATCAGGCCCTGCTTGACCAGTGTGAAAGGATGCGCTATGGGCCGAGGCTGCTGGGCTCCGACCCGATATGCAGTCTGGAAAACGGCCTCCTGAAGATTGACTGGTCTCCGGTGGACGATGTGCTGCCGAGTTATTTCCGACGCTTCGATGTCTCCCAGATTGTCCCTGCGCAATTGGGCAGCCATGACAAATTCGTGCGTTGGAACTCTTTGCTGGGAATGAATTACCAGGGGGCGGATGACCTGGAATTTCAGCACGTCTGGGTGCAGTTCATCCAGCAGTACATGACGCATTTCCGTCAAAAAGGCCTGTTGGACAAGATGCTGTTCATCATTTGGGACGAGCCGTATGCCCCGCAGTATCACGATATCCGTGTGGCCGCCGAAATCGTGCGCCGCGAGGCGCCTGGTCTGCCCATTGGACTGTTCATTGCCCAGTATGCCGAGGCTCTGGCGGACTATATTGACATTTGGCTGGTGGCGGAGGACGGCATAGCCGACCTATGCGCCAAATTGCCTCCAGGCAAACGAAAATGGCTGTACAACTCAGGGGGACTGAACAATTTCCGCATCGGGGCCGCTGACATGCGTGGGTATTACCTGCTGGCCTTTCGGCAGGGGATAGAGGGCTTCCTGTTCAGCGAGAGCAATCATGTCGATCTCTGCCTGGAGAAGGACGGGCGTTTCCACAATCTTTACCCGCAGCACTGCTGGTGCTATGTCACACAGGATGGCTCCAAGGTCTATGACTCCTGGCGGCAGTTGCTGGTTCAGTCTGGCATAGACGACTACGATTACCTCGCGCTGTTGCAGGAGAAGCAGGGAAGCCTGCCAGATTGGCTGACGGACATTCTCCCTGGATTCCGCGAAGGACGTCCCGATTTCCGTCTGCGCACCGCTGCCGAATGGAACATTTTGCGGGTGCGCATCGCCGGACTGCTGGAAAACCCGACTCCCAAAGCACCATGAGCAGAATATCCGTTGACGAATTGAAACGGCAAGCGCCGGCCATTTCCGTGGCCGGCGGAATATCCGAAGAGAATGCGGCAATGCTGGCCGACGCGCTGGTCTGCACCGACATGCGCGGCATCCATTCCCACGGCGTCGTTCGTCTGGCGCGCTACCTGGACTGCATCAAGTCGGGCTGCGTCAAACCGAATGCCCAACCCGTCACCCTGAATGAAGGGCCAAACTCCCTGCAAGTCAGCGCGGCGGGTGGCCTTGGCATCCCCGCCGCCGTGAAGACCGTGCGTCGGCTCATGGAAAAAGGCAAATCCCAGGCTATCTGCGTGGCGACCGTCAATCACAGCGACCGCTACGGGGCGGCGGGCTACTTCTCCTCCTTGCATGATGCCCCCTTGCATGAAACCATGCGCAGTCGCTTTCGTGCGAAAACGACTCGAAAACACCTGCAGGCTATCCTCACGAATTAATCGGACGGGACACTAGCGGACGCCCAAATAGGTGAAGTGCCCGCCAGGGAGCGCAAAGGAGGAGATGTTGGCAGGAGTATAGGTCTTGCCGTCCCAAAGGTCTTCCAGGTCAGTTGGGGCGACGCCAAGTTTTGCCCAGTCGATTTGCAGTTGGATGACGGTCTCCAGACGGGACTCGTTGCCCACGACAATGACGCGGCGATAAGGGGATGGCCTCTCCCATTCGTACCAGCCGCAGGAGACCTTGGCGACGGGACTGCGCACAGCGTCACTCTCCCAGTAGCCATGAAACCTCGTGGCGTCGCCCAGACCGGCCTTGCCGCGCATCGCCCAGTAACGTTCGATGAAGGGATAGGAGACGTAATGACCGAACATCTGCACATCGCGGATGGCCAGCGGAGTGACGGAGTGGAACGCCAGTTCCTCCTCCGTCAGCGTCCGTTGCTTGAACTTCTTCATCGAGGGCAGGATGTCGCAGACCCGCCCATTCTGCAGGATGAACAGGTAGGCCACTCCGGCCTTGTACTGGTTGTATTCGGTGAGCCATTCGTCATCGGTGATGTCCTCGCAGTATCCCCAGTCGAAGTTGGCGGAGCAGAGTTTGAAGGTGTTCTCGCCTGGCGCGAAGAAGTCGCAGATGTGGCTCATCGGCATGAACACGGTGTGGCAGTGGATGCAGACGTCATAGCCGTGGGAATGCGCGACCTTGTAGCAGCGCATGAAGAAATTGCGCATTCCCAGGGCGTCGTTGCTGATGAAATGCTGGCCGAAGGAATCCGTCCCCGCGCAGCCATGCTGTTCGCTCTCGCAGTAAAGCACGGTGGAGAGGTCGAAATAGAGCCCGCTGATTGTATGGTACTTTTTCATCATCTCGTCCGCCCACCAGGCCCAAAGGTCGGACGGCGCGTCGGTGACATTCTGGCAGAAGCGGTATGCGGTCTGCTTGACACCGAGTTTCGATCCATTCAGAGCGCTGCCAGGGACATTGAGGGTGTTGCGGTCCCAGAAATCAAAATCGGGAGCGTAGTCCGAAAGACATCCTGGCGAGGTGTAGGGATGACGGCGAATCTCCGGCGCATACCTGTCCTTGGCGTATGCCACGGGGTCGCGCGGCCATAGCCCGAAGATGTATGCGGGGTCATCGTTCCGCGCCCTGTCTCCGCCACCGCCCGTCAACTCATAGTGCGCCCCCTTGAAATGCCCGTAACTCAGATAGTTCGTGTCGCGGAAACGATTGGGGAAGGGGCGCGACGGCGTGGCCTGGAACACCATCGTGTAACCTGCCTTTCCAGTCAGCACCACCTTCCGCGTCACAATGTCCAGCGTGGCGTCAACCCACTCCTGGCTGCGCACTGCCTTCAGCGGCCCCTCCCCAGGCTTGTTCGCCCAGTTGGCGTTGCTCTTGGTCCAGAAGAACAGTCCCTGGTCATAGCCGCTCAGCCACAGCACGTTGCTCTTGCGTGAGCCGGCCTTGGGCAGCAGCGTGATGGCCACGCGGTTGTCCTTCCAGGGCACGAGGCCGGGGTCCATCGCGTAGCGGGCGACCTCCGTCGGCAGCCGATAGGTGATGCGCATCGACTCGATGGACACCTTGTCCGCGCTCTCCAGCCGCCAATCAAGCCTGTACATTCCGTCGAACCACAGCTCCGACGTGAAGGCGACGGGAAGCCCCCCGACGGTGCCCTGTCCCGCAAAACTCAGGCAGTCTGGGTGGGTCCCCGTGACTCGCCAAGGACGCCACACGGCAACCTCGCCATTGAGTTCCAGCACAGGAGCCTTCAGGAAAATCGGCTTCCCGTTGATGAGGATCTGGCGCGGGAACGGTGAACTGCCATCAAACTGGTAAACCCGATTCCAGACCCGCCAGGCGTTCTCCCCAGCCGTCTCAACCGCGCTCCAAGGCTCGGGAACCGTGTGGTCAACGGCAACCTTCGCCTGGTAGGGGCGCATATCGGGCACACGGTAGGCCACAGTGCGCTCCAATTCGGCGGATTTGGCATGGATTCTCCACGTCCCCGCCACAGGCTCCTTCGGGAATGGCAGGACGGCGGTGGTCTGCGCCTCCTTCGTGGTGAATGCGGTGAAGGCCTCCACCTTACCATCTGGCGACAGCAATTCCAATGTGCCGGCGAGCCCCTCCTTGCGCATGCGGGCTATGACCTCCCCGCCTGCATTGGCAAAGTCGATTTTGACGTCAATCCGCCCCATCGATGCCACGGTGTTGAAACTGATTTCCATCGGGAAATCGACATGGTAATCCGCCTGATAGCGGTAGAGGAGCTGCTCGCCGGCCTTGGCCTCCAGATTCAGGGACTGCTCCCCAGCGGGCAAGGCTATCCTCCAGGGGTTCTTCAGCAGGTCTTCCGAATAGGTCTCCCGTGCCTTGTTCATGGGCAAATAGGAGGCGGTGACGGCAACGCCAGAGGAGGCTTTGGCCTGCAAGTCCAGCGCCCCATGCTCCAAATCGCCCAGTTTAGCCAGCGAGAACCAGACCCCCTTGGGCAGCAGCCGCATCTGCCCCGTGGCCCCGAAGCCGTTGTCGAAGATGACATTGCTCCAACGCCAGTAGTGCCTCTTGCTGCCCGTGACGGCGGCTGTGCTGACATCCATCAGCCAATCCCCCTCCAGCCGGGAGAGGCTGGCTAGAGGAATGGTCAGGCAAACACCCCAGCCCTTCTCCCCCAGACGCGCCTCCGCCTTCACGCCAGGGCAATTCCAACTCTTGTCACGGTTGCGATGGTCAAAGATGGCTCCGTTGCCATTGACGATGAACTGGTAATTCTCGTTGTCAGGCGCCTTCAAGTGGAGCTCAAAACTGTCATCCTCCCAGAGATTCCCATCACGCGCCGTCAGGACATGGGTCTGGTTGGGATAATCCGACTGGAAATCACAGTAGAGATTCGTGGAGTCACGCCACAGGTCGGCGGTGACATGCAGACGCAGCTCCGGCTTGAGCATCGGCTGATTCAGGAACAGGCGGACGGCCTGGCTGCCGTCCTCACTCCAGGGGATGCCGGCAAACTGCGGGACAACGCTTTTCGTCTGGGGCGGAATCAGCGCCTCATACAATCCCTTGACCTCCTCGGCGGTGAGCGGACGGTCGTAGATCTGGATGGAATCAAAGGCGGTCTTCGACTCTGCGGGCGCCTGGGTGAAGGTGTTGCCCAGCCAGATGCGGCCATTGGCGGGCATGTCAGGAAGTTCACGCCCTTGCATGGAGACGTCAGTCGCGTCAAAGGGAATGCCTTTGCTTTCGTTGTCGTAGCGGGACTTGCCTGCGTAGGTCACTGGCTTGGGGCACGCGCCGTCCAGATACATGCGGAAATGCTCCCTGTCCCAGGTCAGCGCAACATGATGCCAGGTCTTGGCCTTCCAGGCGCCTGGGCCGAGATAGTACTGCAACTGTCTCGTCCACGGCTTCTCCATCTCGGGCAGCTTCAGGCAAATCTGACCGATGATGAAGTTCTTCCACTCATTTTTGTTGCGCAGGAGCCGGAAATAGTAGTAGCTCCCTTTGCCGAAATTCCCCTGGATGACATAAAAGCTCTGCAATGCCGCAACCCCCAGGTCATAGTCAATCATCTGCATCCAGAGGGCGATGGTCCCCTGCTTGGCATTGAAGTGCCCTGGAGTCTTGTACCAGCAGCGTTCACTGTTGCCCAACGGCAGACTGTTCCCCGTGCCCGTCACGCCAGAATACATCCGCAACTGCAAATCGGTCTCGGGAAAATCGTAGGCCTTCAAGTCACCTGAGCCGAAACTGGCATTCTGGCTGAAGTCGTCAAAATTGGCCTCAAACAACTTGCCGGCGGGTTCAGCCGCAAACGCGGCCAGGCCATACCACAGTGCAAACAGGCAAAGCAACTTCTTCATGGCGGTCTCCTTTTGTTTTCAGAGGGAAAAAACAGTTTTGTTATAGTCTGTTACACTATACACCCGTTTTTCCCCTTTGCAAATTCGCCAGCCATTTTTCCTCGCTCCGCTGTCGCACGGGCTTGCGCCCGCGCCACACAACAGAAAGCCCCTGGCTCATCTCCACAGTCGCGCGGGCTTGCGCCCGCGCCACACAACAGAAAGCCCCTGGCTCATCTCCACAGTCGCGCGGGCTTGCGCCCGCGCCACACA
>JAFRLP010000300.1 GCA_017431185.1 Victivallales bacterium
ACGGTGAGAAAAAACCTTTTGCTTAATATACACCATTTTTACTAGAATGCAAATGATTATTCTGTCGTCATAGCCATCATCGCGATACTTGCGGCGATGCTGCTGCCTGCCCTGGGCAAGGCCAGGAACAAGGCCAGGACGATCAGTTGCACGAACTGCATCAAGCAGGTTGGCCTGGGCTTTGCCATGTATGCGTCGGACTACAGCGACTATCTCCCTTATGAGGCGTCGTCGTGGTATCAGTACGCTTGCCGCTATTACGTCAAGTCCGATTCGAAATACAGGACGTTTGGCGTTCTGGCTGGCGATAATTACATTCCCGTCTCAGTCCTCTCTTGCGTTGGTGCGCCTTTCCGCAGCGGCTATTACAAGAATTTCAAGGTGCGCACAGAATCCATCTATTCAGGATATTCCATGCGTGACAACATCGGTCACATGGGGACTAAGGCCTTCCTGCGGCTGAACAACGGCAACAGCACAAATGCCATCCTTGCCGACTGCTTTTCCCAACTCAATTACATAGGCAGTTATCCTTCCGCCGTGACGAGGCTCGACCCTTATGGAAACAGATTTTCCGCCTGGCATGACACTTTCTTCAACGTTCTCTTCTTTGACGGCCATGCGCAGACCGTCGCCTATCATGCCGCAATGCTGAAATCCAACGGCAGCGCCCCCCTGTACAATGACTACCCGGTACGATTCTGGAATCATGTCGGTTCAATCGTCGGGGAGCAACTGAAATAAAAAATGAAAGGAGAGCGCCATGGGCAAAAACACTTCATTCATCGTTGCCATTGTGATGATTCTGCTGGGGTATTCCACGGCGGGTGCCTTTGAGGTAATCAAGGATGGGCGAATTCAGGTCAGGGGCATCGTGCTCCGTGCCGAGGCGACATCATCGGAGTGGCGTGCTGCGGAGGAGATGGCGCACCATCTAGCCAAAGCCGCAGATGGTGCGGTTCAAGTGTTCATCGAGGGAGGTGCGTCCTTGCCGAAGGGGCCGTGCATCTTCCTGGGGAACTGCCAGGCCAATCTCCGTGCAGGGCTACGCCCCGAGGAAATGGGTGGCAACTGCGGTGTAATCGTCGTTGACGGCGAGGCTCTGCGGTTGGCCGGAAAGGACGAGCCGAACCACTATCTCAGTGACGACACCAGCACGGGGACGCTTTTTGCCGTCTATGAGTTTCTGGAGAACCACCTTGGTGTGCGTTGGCTGTGGCCTGGGGAACTTGGGGAATACGTCCCCCGTCCGCGCAACCTTTCCATTCCCGATGGTCGTGTCGAAGTCTGCCCGAAACTCCAGTCAAGCCTCTGGCGCAATGTCAAGTCGGCGTATTCAGGCTGGAGAAATCGGGAGAACATGCTTCGTTTCAAAAGGGAGCAGTCTGACTGGCTGAAACGGCACCGTTTCAGTTGCGACACCAGTTTTCAGTTGGGACATGCCTTCCAGAAATACTATCAGGCTTACGGAAAGGAACATCCAGAGTTTTTCAGCCTTCTGCCAGACGGCACGCGGCGCCCCAACCCCTACAGTTGGAGCAAGGATGACCCGCGTTGTGTCTCCATGTGCGTGACCAATCCTGAACTGGTTCGGCACATTGTCAGCGAATGGAGTGCGGAGCAGCCGCGCACCAATCGGATTAACCTGAATGAGAACGACAGTTATGGCGAATGTGTCTGCCCTGTCTGCCTGGCCGCCGACAACTCCCCTGTCCCTTCGGATATTCGGCTGGAGCGGGCAAGAAAGCTCTTTGAGCAGAAAAGCAACGCCTGGGTCAAGGAACTGGGGTCGCTTTCCGACAGATACTGCAAATTCTACCTGGCAGTCCAACGCGAGGCTGACAAGATTGACCCGACTCATCAGATCATGGGGTTGATATACACCAATTTCAGTGAGCCGCCCAGCGACGGCATCAAACTGAATGAGCGCATCACGCTTCGTTTCTGCCCGCCTTTCATGTATCCATGGACACCCGAGAAGATCAGCAAATACAAGGAGAACTTCGGTGGTTGGACGAAAACGGGCGCACGGCTGATGTTCCGCCCCAATTTCACTTGGGATGGCAGTTATTTCCCTGTTCTGTACCAGGATGTATTCTATGACCTCTATACGTTTTCCGCGCCCTATCTTTCCGCTGTGGACATGGATAGCCTGACTGGCCACTACTCGGTGCAGGGACTGGTCAACTTTGTGATTGCGACCCTGAACCACAACCGAGATATCTCGCTGGACGAGTTGAAAGAGACCTTCTGCTCCGCCTTTGGCGCAGCCAAGCCCTTGGTCAGGGAATATTTGGACTATGCGACAAAGGTCAGCATGGACTGCGAGTTCCATGACAGAGGCGAGAGTCTGCCTGAAGGCAGCGGCCTCTATCTGGAGATGTTTATGGTTGCGGACAAACTGTTCAACTCAACGGTCATGGCCAAGTGCAAGGCTTTGCTGGATGCCGCATTGCACACTCCTGGCCTAGATGAAACCGAGTCCGCCCGCGTCAGATTTCTTGAGTCCGGTCTCAAGAATGCCGAATTGACCATGGCCGCCCAGAGCGAATACCGCAGATACCAGAAGAAGGAGGCCCCAATCAATGCCTTTGCGAAAGCCGTAAGGGAACTGGATGATTACAGGGCCTCCATTGAGCATACCAATGCCCTGAATATGGGAAACATCCGATTTCTGGAGGACCGCCGTTGGCCGGAACGCTTCAAACTTTATCTGGTGGATGTGGAAAGCGACAAATTGACCGACTGGAGAATAGCCTTTGATCCGAAGGATCAGGGTGTGGTGAAGAGATGGCAGATGGCGGAGTACAATGCACCTAGGACTTTCCCCGTCACGACTCGGGATGCGTCGAAAAAGGAGGTCGCCGCACTTCGAGAGAAGGAGTGCGGCAGAGATTCCCCCAGCACGATATGGTATTTCAACCGCCTGGAGAAAGTCAGGTGCAACGGAGGAAAGAAGTGCCAGTTGTTGTTTTCATCCATTTACGGTAATGCAACCGTGTATTTGAATGGAGAGCAGATTTTCAGGCGTGAGATTGCGGGGGATTATTCCTGGTGGTCATGGAAAGACACGATTCTGGTTGACGTCCCGTCGAGTCTGATGAAGCCGAATGGCAATCTGCTGGCAATTCGTGTCGATAGTGACAGGAACAACGCTGGCATCTGGCATCCAGTCTATTGTCTGTATAAAACAAAAG
>JAFRLP010000301.1 GCA_017431185.1 Victivallales bacterium
GCCATTCATGCCGCATCCGCCGTGTCCGCCTTTGCCGCATCCTCCCGCCTGTTTTTCGCCATTCATGCCGCATCCGCCGTGTCCGCCTTTGCCGCATCCTCCCGCCTGTTTTTCGCCATTCATGCCGCATCCGCCGTGTCCGCCTTTGCCGCATCCGCCCGCAGCCTGCTTGTCGCCATCCTCTTTCTTATCTTGCAATGTTGTGGCGGCTTGTTTATTTTCGTCGGCAGATTTGACTGGTGCTTTTAGAAAATCCGGAGTGCAGCAGTCTTTCTGCACATTGGGAGCAGTTGGTTTGGCAACCGGTTCGTTTGCAACCGCACCAAGGCAGACGAGGGTGCTGACGGCAAACAACGACAACATTTCAGAACGGAACATTCTTTTCTCCTGTTTTCAATGGTTGAATGAAAAGTCTTGGAACTTGACAGGTGAGCCTATAAATTTGTCGAGACGAATTCTATTTTAGGCAGACGATGTTTAATATAAACGCATTTTTCCAAAAATCAATTAGGGAAGGCTAATTTTTTTGTTTTTTTCATTTTGTATGGTTGAAGTCGTGCAAGCTGCTGGAGTATTTAATAGACGGGGCAGCGAGGCCGCATGGCGGTGTGCGCGGCTCACGGCCATCCCACGCCACACGGCGACTATCCTATGTACGGATGCCTCGACTATCACCAAAAGTCCCCAATAGGCTAAAATATGGTTGTTGGCAGGCTTTTTCCAGCGGTTTGCATTGATAGTCGCCCAAACCGCTGTATAGTAAGCAAAACTCCTCCAAGACATAATCTTGAGGGTACCGAACTAAATGAAGTGGGGCCGCAAAAATGAGCAAGACATCATTCACGGTTGCGCGGATTTATCCATCCAGCGTTTCCCTGAACCGTCTCTAGAATGGATTGACTTTGTCGTGGCAAACCGAAGTTCCCTGACCTTCCGGCACGGCTTTGATCTTGTCATTGGCAAGATCGCCAACGACCGTGTCGGTGAAACGATTTCATACGTCGTTCAAGGCGTAATGCGTCGTGAGGATGCCTTGGAACGTTTGCGCTTTCAGCAAATCAACAACCAGTTCGCGTTCTGCACGGAGAAGGCAAGCACCAAACTGCGGTTCATGCGAAGCTACGAGGTGTCCAATGTGTGAACATCATCTGATTCGCGCCACAATCATCCCGGAAATCGTGAAACTCATCGCCACGCGCTTCGGGGTTTCGGAGGACGAGGCCCTGGCTCGCTTCTACAAGTCCGCCACGGCCCAAAATCTTGCCGACGAGGAAAACGGCCTATATGGACAGTCGGCGCTGTTTATTTTCGGGCAGTATCTTGAGGAAACGGGAGAGAAAAGGTAGCGGCGGCGTCTCGCCGCCGTCAACACAGACCACGAAAACACGCTGTGTTTCATAGGAGAAGAAACCATGACCACGCCGCTTTCCGAAAAGCCGGTCAAGGTTCCATTTATCTAGCCACTGGCAGGAAAAAACGAACACCGTCCGCGAGTGCATGACTTGCGGACGGCGTTTGGACGATAGGGCGAAGTCGTTCGCCCGATTATTTCAGCACGCGGCGCATGTGGTCGAGGATCATCTCGACGCCGTGGTCGCCCGTGGCTTTGGAGGCGCGGGCGGCGCTTTCCACGAACCACTGGCTGGAATCGTAGCTGCCCATATCAACGGTGTCGGGGCAGAGGGACATCATCAGGGAGGTCTCGCCCTCTCCCGCATGGTCGAAGGGATACCCGGCCAGAACCTTGGCGTCCATCAGCGGATGGTGCTGAATCCAGATGAAGGGATTGGCGTCCAGATTGCCGTGGTCAGTGTAGTAGGTGGCCATGCTGTTGTCGCCCCACCATCCTTCGCCCTTGGTCTGCTCCAGGAATTCCATCGTGACCTGCTTTGAGGCCAGGCGGAAGGCCAGGTCCGTGGGCATTCCAGAGGCGAAATCCTCGCTCTGGTGATGGATGAAGGTGTGGATGTTGCGGAAGCCGACACGCAGCAGGCCCATGAAGAGTTGCCGCGCAAAGGGCAAAAGCGCCTGGGAGTCCACGTGGATGGAGCCCTTGCGCTCGGGCTTATCGACGGCGAAACTCGCGGAGCCGTAATAGAACGGCGGAAGCAGAACCAAGTCCATCTCCTTCTCCAGAAGTTCCGCGCAGCGGACGACCGCCAGGGTGTCCATTCCCACCGGCAGGTGCTCGGAGTGGTACTCCAGCACGCCCAGCGGCAGGATGACGGGCCAGCGTTTGTCGATTGCCTCGCGGATCTGCGCGGGGCGCATCAGTTCATAGCGCATGTCTTTCTCTCCTTCCGCTTAGTCGAGTTTGCAGCAATCCATGGACATGAACTTCTTGCTCATGAGTTCGCAGCCGCCCTTCTGCACGATGCAGCCGCGCTCCCAGCGGAGGCCGTAGCCGTTGCCCGTGAAGAAGGTGTCGATCTGGTAGGTCATGTTGGGCTTCAGGATGTAGTCGCTGGTGGTCTCGATCCAGGGGCTTTCGGTCTCCATGATGCCCAGGCCGTGGACGGGGCCGTAGAGCATGTAGTCGCCCCAGCCCTGCTTGACGCCCCAGTCGGTGTAGGCACGCGCGATTTCGCCCGCGTTGGCGCCAGCCCTCATCAGCTCGAAGGTGTACTTGTGGGCGCGCAGACCAAACTCCACCAGGGCCAACTGCTCCTTCGGGATGCTGCCGAACCACACTGGCAGGCCGATGGACGAACTGTAGCCGCTCACGCGGGCGCCAATGTTCAGCTGGATGATTTCGTTCTTCTTGAGTTTGGCGTAGGTGGGACGGCTGATGCCGTTGCTGGTGCGGTCGCCGCCGAAGCAGTACAGGCTGTGCCCCTCGTATTCGCCGCCGTTCGCGTAGATTTCACGCTGCGCAATGCCGATGACCTGGAATTCCGTCATGCCGGGCTTGATTTCGTTCAGGATGGCCTCGACGGCCTTCTCGGCGACCTTGAACGCCTTGCGGTGGCAGGCCAGCTCGTTCTCGCTCTTGTCCCAGCGCAGCGGACGGAACACGTCGTCGGCCCACACCAGCTCCACGCCTTCCAGCTGCTCCTGGAGAGCCTTGAGGGTGGGGAGGGTCATGACGGCGGTGCCGACCAGACCCAGCTTCTTGAGCTTCTTGCGTCCCATCGCCTTCTTCACCACATCGCCGTAGGTGGCCAGGGCGATGCCGGGGTAGTCGGGTTCGGCGGACTCGCGGTAGTTCAGCATCTGCATCACGTTCTTCTCCTCGAAGACGGAGCGTCCGTAGGCGTATTTCAGGCTTTCGGGCCCGATCAGGAGGATGGCGTCACCCGTGGCGGGCACGAACACGCCGGCCTGCTCGAAGGTCGGCCAGTACTCGCTCAGGTAGCGGACGTTGGCGAAGTCGGACTCCGTGCCGTGGACAAGGCAGGCGTCCAGCCCTGCGGCCTTGATTCTGGCCTGGAACTTCTTGATGCGCTCAAAGTACTCTTCTTTCGGAATGGTGGGAACTGTGGTTGCCATTTGGTTTTTCCTTGCTGTTTGGGGGATTAGTTTTCAGGGGGATTACTGCAAAAAATGTGCTTTCGGCGGTGCAGCGCAAGGCCAGCAGGAGAGCCAAAGACACGCAGCAGC
>JAFRLP010000302.1 GCA_017431185.1 Victivallales bacterium
ACCACCTCGGCCTGCATGATGCGCAGGTGCTCCTGCATTTCGAGGCGGTGCTTCATGACCTCCTGATACCGTCTGCGGTCAGCCTGGTGCGGGTGCGAGAGCGTGGCCGCCGCACGGGCCTCGTTGAAGAACCGCCCGATGAATTCCTTGTCGGCGGCCAATTCGGCGGAGAGGATTTTGAAGGCGACCTGGCGCTCCAAATCCAACTGCTCCGCCAAATAGACCACGGCCATTGCGCCGCGGCCCAGTTCATGGTCAATGCGGTAGCCGTTGATGACCGTGCCTGGCGCAATGTCCTGAAATTGCTGTTCGTTCTCGCTCATGAGCCAGAGATTCGGAGTGTTCGCCCTGCCGGCGCTCTCAAGAGATCACCTTTGCGTATTTACGGTAGGCCGTATTCCAGGCCTTGGTGTTTTTCGGCGTGTAACTTTCCAGTTCGGTGCTGGCGGCGACGATTTCGCGCGCCTTGGCCAAATCCCTGATGGCGCCTGTGGCGATGGCCTGGACGGCGATGTTGCCCAGCGCCGTCCCCTCGATGGGGCCAGTAAGCACGGGACGGTTGATGGCGTTGGCTGTGAACTGCACCAGCAGGCGGTTCTGGCATCCGCCCCCGACAATGTGGAGCACGTCAATCTTGCGGCCCGTGATGGTCTCCAATTCATCCACGCTCTGGCGGTAGCGCATCGCCAGGGACTCCAGTGCGGTGCGGATGATTTGCCCCTTGGTTTCCGGCACGGGCTGTTTCGTGCGCTTGCAGAATGCCTGGATGCGGGCGGGCATATCGCCTGGCGTGACAAAGCTGGAGTCGTTGGGGTCAACAAAGGAGCGGAATGGCTCGGCCTTCTCCGCCAGTTTGACCATTTCGCCGAAGTCCAGGCTTTCGCCCTGCCGTTTCCATTCGTTGCGGCACTCCTGGACCAGCCATAGTCCCAGGATGTTCTTGAGGAAGCGGATGGTGTTGCCGACCCCGCCCTCGTTGGTGTAGTTGGCCTTCTGGGCAGCCGCGGAGAGCAGGGGCTTGTCCAGTTCCAGTCCGATGAGGCTCCAGGTTCCGGAGGAGAGGTACGCCCAGTTGCTTCCAGCCTTGGCGGGCACGGCGGCCACGGCGCTGGCGGTGTCGTGCGACCCCACGAGAACCACGGGCAGGGCAGGCGCCTTCAACTCCTCCTGAAGTTGCGGAAGGAGTTTGCCGACCACCGTGCCCGAGGGGACAATCTTCGGGAACAGGCTCTTTTTCAGCCCCATGGCCTTGATGAGATTCCATGCCCAATCCCCTGTGGTGGGATTGTAGAGCGCGGAGGTGGTGGCGATGGAGTATTCGGCGGACTTGTCGCCGCAGAGCAGATAGGTCAAGGCATTCGGCATGAACAGCAGTTTGTCCGCGATCTTCAGCGTCTGGTCTCCGTTCTGGACAGCCGCCGCCAACTGGAAGACCGTGTTCAGCCCCAGGATCTGGATGCCCGTGGACTGGTAAAGCTGCTCCGGCGAAACCTTTTTGTAGAAGAACGGCATGGCTGCGTCATTGCGCGGGTCGCGGTAGTTGCGGGGATTGCCTGCCAGGAAGCCGTCCTTGTCCAAAAAGGCGAAGTCCACGCCCCAGGTGTCAATGCCGATTCCCGAGATTTTCTCGCCCAGGGCCGCCGCCTTGGCAATGCCAGCCTTGATTTCCGTGAAGAGCGACAGGATGTCCCAGAACAGTCCGCCATTGATGGCCACCGGTCCGTTGGGAAAACGGTGCAACTCCTTCAGGACGATTTTGCCCTTGTCCAGGCTGCCAAGAATCGCGCGCCCTGAAGACGCGCCCAAATCAATCGCGAGAAAATTCTTTTTCATGGTGTTTTAGGGGTTGGTTGGACACAATGCCTATTCACAATACTATACTATCTACCATAAATCAAATTTTTCAACACCGCTGCGCGGAAATTTCGTGTTCAGGCCAAATGCACAAAGTGGCAGACGGGTTTGGCGTCCTGCGGAAAATCAACGATGGCCAGGGCGCCTTCCATGGTCAGGGAGCCTGCGCACACCTGCAAGGAGCCGGCGGGGAGTTCCACAAGGTAGTGATGGTGGATGTGGCCGGAGAGGACGGCGGCCAGCCGTCCCGTCTGCAACGGTGTGGCGAGGGGGTCTGCGCCTCGCAAACCGTGCCGTCCCGTCAGCAAGGAACCCGATGGGGCAAGCACGGGAAAATGACAGAGAACAGCCAATTTTTCGCCGGCGGGAATGGCTTCCAGCAGATGGTTGATTCTGTCCGCCATCCCTGAATCGATTCTGCCGCAGGAGAGATACGGCGCGGTGGGAATGGCCGCATTCACCAGCATCAGCGAAAGGTGACGAATCCGCCGAATGACGGGCAGGGACGACAGTTCCAGACCGGTGTTCAGGTGGCGGAACGCCTTGTCCAGGGCCTGTTCCGCAGCGTCTTCCGCCACGTAGGCGTCATGGTTGCCAGGGACATAGGCGAACAATCCATCGGTCACCTCTTTTACCGGCTGCAGGAGTTGCTCCGCCAGCGTGAACTCCTCCGGCAGGGAGACGCTGGTCAAATCGCCTGCGCAGGCCACCACATCGGGCTGCAATTGGGGCAGCAGTTCCGCCAGTTGGCGCACACGCCCTTCGTGAGCGCGCCAACTGCGGAGCAGCAGGTGGTTGAACGCCCCCAGTACACGCTTGGAGAGAAACTGGGAGAACCGCCCCGGAAAGCGCCCGAAATGCGGGTCGGAGAACAGCACGACGCGCACGGCGTCGGGCGGTCGTTCAGGAAGCACGGGACGCCTGGTCATTCCTTCAGTTCCGCGATGATGCCCGCAGCCGTCTCTTTGTACTCCTCGTACTCATCGGCGTTGTTTCTCTTCAGGAAAATGGCGAGGGCCTGCGCCTGGCGCTTTTTGAGGTCACGCATCTTGTTCACCATGCGCTCCAGGTAAGGGCCAGCGGAGAGCAGAGGGATTTCCGCAAGCAGGAACGCGGCCTCCGATTCCTCCTTGTGCTTTTCCAGGAACCCCTTCGCCAGGTTCAGGTTGGCCCCCTGCAGGACAAGGAAGCAGCATTCGTACATCATCAGGCTGTCCTGGTCAATCTCCCCCTTGTCCGCGGCGGCCTTGGCCAGCGCGAAAATCTGGAACGGAACCAGCGTGCGGAGATTCAGGGTGTCGTTCACGACATCCTTCACCTCGCGCTTGGAGCGTTTGTCGGTGCGAATGGTGGTGAAGGAGACGTTGATGGTGTCAAAGATGATCTCCTCCACAATCCAGGGCTGCTTGGAACCCAGCATCGGGATTTCCGTCCCCTGATACTTGTCCTTGGAATTGCGGATGGCCTGGTAGAGTTTCCCCGCCTTTTCAAGGGCATTGATCCAGCCTTGCGACCAGGCTGCGGCATCCTCATCCTCGGACTCGACCATGGCGCCGAAGAGATTGTCGGCGGTGTTGAATTCATAGCGGTTGGCCATCTCGACGATTTCCTTGCGGATGCGCTTCTGGTTGGCCTCGAACTGCGCCTTCTGGTGCTTCTGGCGCGCCTCCTCGGCGGCCTGCGCCTCCTTCTCTTCCTTGGCCTTGGCCGCCTCCTCGGCGGCGCGCTCCGCCTCCGCCTGCTCGCGGGCGGCCTTTGACTTGGCGGCAGCCGACAGCTGGTTCCAGGTGCTCTTCAAGGCATGCAGTCCCTCGGCGCGCGTCTTCTCCAAATCCTGCTCCACAAACGGCGCGACCGCCGCGGCGAGTTCCGCAGCCTCGCGTGTGGAGGGCGCAATCGTCGCCTGCGCCTCCTGGATTTCCTTGCGCAACTCCACGGCGTCGGCGCCCTGTTCGATTTTCGCCGTCAAGGCGGCCAGGTTGAATCCGGCGCCTGGCTCGGCTGGGTTGGCTGGGCCGGCCTGCTGCGCCGGCTCCTTCTTGCCCCCCGCCAGCACAACCGCCAAGACAATTCCAACCACAACCAGCACGGCCACGACCGCGATGGCGACAATCGCGCCGGTGTTCTTCTTCGGGGCTGCGTCCGTCGCCTTGCGTTTGGGCGCAGGGGCACCGCCGCCCGACGAGGCCAGTTTGATGCCACCGCCCTTGGCCACCTTCAGCTTCGGCCGCGCGCTCTGGGTGTCATCGGCGTCGTTGCCCGTGACGGGCTGCTGCGCCGTCGGCGGAATGACATGCTTCAGGGGTTTGCCCTCCTTGGCCAAATTGATGTCCGCAAGCAGTTCGTCATAGTCGGCGTAACGGTCTCTGGGGCGTTTGGCCAGCATTCCATCCACCAGTTTCGCCAAGGGGCCTGGTGTGGTTGGCTGCGCCTCCTCCAGCGGGATGAGCGGTTCGGTGATGTGCATGGGAGCAGCCTCGCCAGGCGAGTCGGCTATGTACGGGGGGTGTCCCGCCAGGGCATGGTAGAGGGTCGCGCCCAGGCTGTAGATGTCACTCTGCACGCTCGGCTGGCCGCCCAGCATCAATTCAGGCGCCATGTAGATGGGCGAGATGAACAGTTCCATCTCGCCGTCAGGGGTGAATTCCACGGATTTGGGAATCAGTCCCAGAGAGGACAATTTCGGGGTGCCGTCCTCGGCGAAAAGGATGTTGGATGGCTGGATGTCCCGATGGAGCAGCCCCTTCTCCTTGCTGGCGCTGGCCAAGGCCGTGGCCAGCCCAAGGGCCAGCTCCACCGCCTTGGGGGCGGAAAGCGGCTCGTTCTTGAGCCGTTCCTCCAGGCTGGCGCCGTTGATGCGTTCCATCACCACGCAGGTGAGCCCCTGGTGGCTCTGTACGGCGTAGGTCTGCACCAGGTTGGGGCTGTTGATGGATGCGGCTGCCTTGGCCTCGGTGGTGAACTGCTCGACAGTCTTCTCGTCCGCCGCCAATTGGGGGGAGAGCACGCGCATCACGACGTCGCGGTCAAGGTTGAGCTGGTGCGCGAGGTGAAGCGTGCCAAAGGCGTCCTCCGCGATTTGCTCCTTGATGAGGAGTTCGCCAAGAATCGCCCCCGGGTCAGTCAGTTCCACGGGAACTTGAACCAGCTGCTGGCAATTTCCGCATCGCACAATATCGCCAGGTTGACAGTCGGCGATGTCCAGAATGTTTTGGCAAAGGGAACATTGAAATCTCACGGTCTTGACCTCTCTGTTGCAGATTGAAAAAATCAGAATTCTGTATTATATTAAGTGCGTTTTCGAGAATTGGCAAATAGGTACGGCGTAAGTTTTCGGCAAAAGTCGCAAATAAATGCTGTTCTGAACGCCAAACAGTCAAAAAACACACATCACAGAAGGGACTCAACATGATCGTCACGACGAAAGAACTGTTCCAGCACGCTTACGGCAAATACGCCATCGGCGCCTACAACATCAACAACCTTGAGCAGACCATGGGTCTGTTCGAGGGGAACGTTCGTTCCAAGGCCCCCTTCATCGTCCAACTCTCCAAGGGCGCCCGTTCCTATACCCATAAGCTGATGCTCGAGGCCCTGATGCAGACCGCCAACAAGATCTTCCCCGAGGCCATTTTCGCGGTTCACCTGGATCATGGGGACGAGGCGACCTGCATGGACTGCATCGACTCCGGCGTGTACTCCTCCGTGATGATTGACGCCTCCATGTTCCCCTACGAGGAGAACATCGCAATCACCAAGCGCGTGGTGGACGCGGCGCACGCCAAGGGTCTGGTTGTCGAGGCCGAACTCGGACAGCTCAAGGGCATCGAGGAAGACGTCAAGGCCGCCGAGCATGTCTATACCCAGCCC
>JAFRLP010000303.1 GCA_017431185.1 Victivallales bacterium
GGACTGTTCGATGATGCTTCGGATGTTGGCGATGGCGCCCTCGCGGATGGTGGCCGGAAGCGCCTCGTGGTAGAGGAGGATTTCATGGGAGGCGACGCGACCCTTTCCGCTGGCGGTGCGGCAGAGCAGCTGCGAGATGACGGCGGTCAGCGACTGCGCCAGCATGGCGCGGATCTGGGGCTGCTGCTCCGACGGGAAGGTGTCGATGATGCGGTCAACCGTCTTGGGGGCGTTGTTGGTGTGGAGGGTGCCGAAGACCAGCATGCCCATGGAGGCGCAGGTCAGCGCCAGGCCCATCGTCTCCAGGTCGCGCATTTCGCCGACGAGGATGATGTCGGGGTCGGCTCGCATGGCGCCGCGCAGGGCCACGCCGAAGGATTCGGTGTCGGCGCCGATTTCACGCTGCACAATGACCGACTGCTTGTTGGGGTGGACGAATTCGATGGGGTCCTCGATGGTGATGATGTGCTTGCACTGGGTGTCGTTGATGTAGTCAATCATGGCGGCCAGGGTGGTTGACTTGCCGCTTCCCGTCGGGCCGGTCACCAGCACCAGCCCCCGGTTGTATTTGCAGACGGTCCGGAGGATGGGGGGCAGGTGCAGGTCGTCAATGGTCAGGATTTTGGTGGGGATGACACGCAGCACCGCGCCAGGCCCGAAATAGTTGTTCATGTAGTTGACGCGGAAACGCGCCACGCCCGTCAGCTCGTAGGCGAAGTCCTCGTCAAGGTTGGACTTGTACCAGTTCCATTTTGCCTCGGGGGTGATTTCCTTGAGGATTGCCTCCATCTCCTCGGGGGGGATGGGGGGGACGGGCAGGGCCTCCAGTGAGCCGTGCACACGGATTTTGGGCGGCTGTGTGCTGCACAGGTGAAGGTCAGAGCCGCCTTGTTCGACCAGCGCGCGCAGGAATTCGTCTATTTTAGCCATGATATTGCTCCTGAAAGTGGGTTAGAACCAGCGGCGTTTCTTCTGTTGCTCCTCTGGCGGGGGCAGGCCATTCTGCCTGGCGAGGTGGGAGGCCTCGTTGGCCTGCATCTGGCGCAGAAGGTCGCGGTTCTTGATGTAGGGGAGGGTTTCCTCGTAGCCGCGCTTGCCTGCCATGTACAGGCCAAAGTGGCTCTGCTCCATTGAAATCATGCCCAGGTGCTTGCTGGTCTGGATGGTGGACTCCAGCTGGTAGGTCTTCCCCTCGCGGATGAGGTTGGAGACGGCCAGGGTGCCCAGCAGGATTTCAGGGGCCAGGATGACCCCGTTGCCGTCCTTGTTGGGAAGCAGCTGCTGGCAGATGACCCCCTTGAGGCTTTCGGCGACCATGGCGCGGATCTGTGCCTGCTGGTTGTGGGGAAACACGTCCAGGATGCGGTTCATGGTCTCGGCTGCGCTGCTGGTATGCAGGGTTCCGATGACCAGGTGCCCCGTCTCGGAGGAGTGGATGGCCATCTCGACGGTCTCCAGGTCGCGCATTTCGCCAATGACGATGATGTCCGGGTCTTCGCGGAGGGCGGCGCGCAGTGCGTTGCCGAAACTCTTGGTGTGGCTGTTGAGTTCGCGCTGGGTGAGGTTGCATTTGACAGGGTTGAAGACCACCTCAATGGGGTCCTCGACGGTAATCACGTGGTCGGAGCGGGTGCGGTTTACGTGGTCAACCATGGCGGCCAAGGTGGTTGTCTTGCCGCTGCCGGCCGGCCCTGCAACCAGGATAAGCCCCTGGTTGTAGGTGGTCAATTTCTCGATGACCTCGGGATTCGGGAAACCCAGTTCGGAGATTTTTCTGACGTGGTTGTCAATGATGCGGTAGCTTCCGGCCAGCCCCAGTCGCTGCCGCATGACGTTGGTGCGGTATCGGTCAGTCGTGGTGATGTTGTAGCCGTAGTCCAGGTCATTGTGCTTGGTGAAGCGTTCCAGCAAGGCACCCTGCAACGGGGCCAGGTTCAGCTTTTCCGCGGCCTGCGCGGAGAGGACTCCCTGGTCGGTCAGCAGGTGCATGGTCTTGTATCGGCGCACAAAGGGCACGGCGCCCGTGCTGATATGCACGTCGCTGCATCCCGCCTCGCGGGCCTTGTGGAGGAAATCGTTGAGCAGGCGGATTGCGCCCTCCTTGTCCAGGCTGGCCGCCTCCTCCAGGCGCGGCCAGCCCGTGAGCCAGCCCGCCGATTGCGCATTGATGGTCGTCGGCTTGGGAGCCGGCGCGGGGGCGGAGGCCGGCGCAGCCGCCTTGGCGGGTGCGGCCTGGACTGGCGTCGGGGCTGCGCTGGCGTTGCTGAAGATGCTGTTTTTTGGGGGGCCCGGGAAGAACTTGGCCATGTCCCTTGCCTTGTTCACCACCGCGTCCAGCCTGCCTGGGTCGCTGGCCAGGCTGTTGTCCTTGACCACGCTGACAAAGATGTCCAGCGTGACAGGGATGTTGTTTTCCTCAATGGCATTGATGACCGCCACGCAATCATCCGGGGTCAGCAGTTTCTCGGCGACGGCCTGCGTGCAGAACCATTCGATTTCTTTGGTCAGGGATTCTTTTTTCATAATGTCTTGTCGCTGGTGTGTCCTGTGTCCATTTCAAGCATCGCGCAACAGCGGAGTCAGAATTTCAGGACAATGGGTGGATGGCTGAACGAGGAGATGGTGGCGGTGACGGTGCCGGGCAGAAAATACAGCACCATGGTCTTGTCGTCGTCCGGAGAGTACATTTTCTGGAGGGAAGGATAGGCATTGAGCATCTCCACCTTGGCCTTGCGGCGAGGGTCCTCCTTGAGCACGCCTGTGACGCGGATCCACTCGTCGTTCTTCATGGCGCAGAGTTCCACCCTGCCGTTGGCGAGCAGTTGCCGGGCGACAGCCTTGTGGCGCCCCGTTTGGATGTAGAGTCTGCCTTCAAAGATGTGGACTGTCCCAAAGGGACGGACACGCGGCTGCTTTCCCTCTACAGTGGCCAGGTAATAGTGCCCCGCGTCCCGAAGGAACTGGCAGGTGCGGGGAAGGGCATTGATGGGCATGACCTGTGGACTTTCAAGTGGCTGGGACTGGTCATCTGGACTCGCGAGATGGCTGCATCCCAAGCCGGCCAGCATCATGCCGCCAGCAAGCAGTAAACAAGCGATCTTCATGGACGGACTCCGTTTTTGGGGTGGGGAAGACGTCTGTCTTCAATATACTATGTCTTTCTCAAAAAGGCGTGTGGACAGACGTTTTTTTCAAGGAATTTTTAGTGTCAGCGCGTTTTGAAGGAGAGAAAACGCGATAATGGGGTTGATTTACTGGCTTGTCATCTTATATTATAGCCTATGGTCTTCTTGCCAATGACTTCTTGATTTTCCTTTCGCAACCCCATTTTCACAGGAGTGTTCTGATGCTTGCCTTCTTCAAGTTCCTGCTTTATCTGCTGTCCATTTCGAGTGCTCTGCTGCTGATTGGCGTGATTATGATTCAGCAGAGCAAATCCGGCGGTGGTCTCGGCGCTGTGTCGGGCGGCGCCGCTGAAAGCATGTTTGGCACCGAAGCCACCAGTGTGCTGACCAAGGCCACCACTTGGCTCGCTGTCATTTTCCTCTCCTCGACATTGGTGCTGGGCGCTGTTATCGGGCGCGTGAAGCAGGGTGAAAGCACCTCGGTTGTTGAAAAGCTTGCTGCCACTGTCGAATCCGCGAAGCCCGCCGAGGCCGCGAAGCCCGCCGAGGCCGCGAAGCCCGCCGAGGCCGCGAAGCCCGCCGAGGCCGCGAAGCCCGCCGAGGCC
>JAFRLP010000304.1 GCA_017431185.1 Victivallales bacterium
GCGTCAAATCCACGACATCCTGGGAGCCAATGCCGTGCCGGTGACCATCCCCATCAATCCGGGGCCGGAATTCGCGGGCATCATTGACCTGATCCACAACGTGCAGGTTTCATATGTCGAGGACAAGAAGGGGACGGTTCCCAGGGAGTCGCCGTTGACGGAGGAACTGCGGGCCTACGCGGAGCCCTGGCGGCAGCGTCTGGTCGAGTCCGTCGCCGAAATGGACGACACGCTGCTGGACAAATTCTTCAACGAGCAGCCCATTTCCGCCGAGGAGATGATTGCGGCCATCCGCAAATCGACCATTGCGCAGAAGCTGTGCCCCGTGCTGTGCGGCAGCGCCTTCCGCAACAAGGGGATTCAGCGTCTGCTGGATGCGGTGGTGGATTTTCTGCCCAGTCCGCTGGACGTGCCCGCTCCCGTGGGGCATGACCGCGAAGGACGAGAGGTTTCCCGCGAGCCGAGCGACCAGGCTCCCGCCGCGGCGCTGGCGTTCAAGGTCGTGGCCGACAGGAACGTGGGAAAGCTCATCTATGTCCGCGTCTATTCAGGCAAATTGGAGGCAGGGAGTTACATCTACAACGTGAACAAGGACAAGGTGCAGCGCATCAGTCGGCTGTTCCGGATGCACGCGGCTCATCGGGAGGATGTGGAGGCCCTGTATTCCGGGGAGATCGGCGCCGTGGTTGGCCTGAATGACACGGTGACCGGCGACACGCTCGCCACGGAGGAGGCCCCGCTGATTCTGGAGAGCATCACTTTCCCCGAGCCTGTCATCAGCATCTCCGTCAAGCCCATCAATCGGGGCGACCGCGACAAACTCTCCTCCGCCCTGATGAAACTGGCGGAGGAGGACCCCACCTTCACGGAGCGCTTCAATAAGGAGACGGAGCAGACCATCATCTCAGGGATGGGCGAATTGCACCTGGACATCATCGTTGACCGTCTCAAACGGGAGTTTGGTGTGCAGGTCGAGTGCGGGCAGCCTGAGGTCTCCTACCGGGAGACTTGCACACGGCAGGTGGAGCATGAGGAGCAGCTGCGCAAGCAGACAGGCGGACACGGGCAGTACGCCAAGGTCATCATCACCCTGGAGCCGGCCGAAAAGGGCGCTGGATTCGTTTTCGATAACATTGTCAAGGGAGGGAACATTCCCAAGGACTATTTCCCCTCGATTGAAAAGGGAATGCGTGACTCGCTGGAGGAGGGGCCCGTCGCCGGCTATCCCGTGGTTGACGTCAAGGTGACGGTGACCGACGGCGCGTATCACGAGGTTGACTCCTCCGACATGGCCTTCCGCACCTGCAGCGCCACGGCTTTCCGGACGGCGCTGCTCAAGGCCAGGCCCGTTCTGCTGGAGCCCATCATGAAACTCAACATCACCACGCCGACGGAGTTTGCCGGCTCCATCACCGGAAACCTCTGTGCCCGCAGAGGAAAGGTGATGGGAATCGACACCCTCAGCGAAAAGGCCCAGCTGATCCACGCATCCTGCCCGCTGGCCAATCTGTTTGGCTATACCAGCGAGCTGCGCAACATGACGCAGGGCCGTGCAGGCTTCAACATGCAGTTCGATTTCTACGAGCCGGTCCCCCAGGCGCTTGCCGAGGAAATCATCAAGAAGCGCCGTGAACGCCGATAGACGGGGGAGCGCGTCAGGACAATCGAAAAAATCTTTCCCAAAAAAAATGGGTTGGCCACTTGCAAACCCATGGAAGGGCAGTTATAGTTACGCCGATGTGTTTTGTTTTTTTATAACTTGTGCTTTTCAGTCAAATGAACGGAGGTGTCGAATCGATGCTGAAACATTTCAGAAAACTCCTGCTTTTTGTCGGCCTGCTTACGGTCGGCATACTCTACGCCGAAGGCGTGGTGTTCACCTATGACTTGACTGTGGAGAACGCCAGCGGAAAATCTCTGGTGTTTGCGCGTACCGCCGCTGCATCGGACGCTGTGGATGACCTGGATGACCCTTGGCCGCCAAACACACCTGGCGGCGGCGCAGGCATCAATTACTGCTATTTCCTGGCTGGCGGTGACGATTCGGGCGTTGGTGAATTGCTGACGGTCCTTGCCAAGGACTACCGTTCCTCCGCCACCAAGGCCTCCACTTGGACACTCGTCGTGGAGACGATGGCCGGATCCAACTTCACGCGGAACTGGGAAGCCGAGGAAGACTTGGCCCTGGATTCCTCCTAGGGCACACTGTCACTGGCCGATGAATCGGGAACGACACTGGTCGCGAACATGCTGACCACCTCTTCCTACACCGTCACCAAGACGGGAACCTACTACATCTACTATCAGGACAAGGGCGTCACTGGAACTGCCCCCGCCACCCCCGCCGAAATCGCGGGCGAGGCCGTGTTCTTCACCGGCAATGTCCTGACCTTCGACATGGATTCCTCCATTGAGAACTGCGTGGTGGACAGCATTTTCTTCCTGAGCCAGAAGGATGCAGAGAGCAA
>JAFRLP010000305.1 GCA_017431185.1 Victivallales bacterium
GGGAGGGACCAGTCACCCTGGCGGAGTTGGAGGGGTGCCTGGCCGCCACCTGAAGGCAAAAGTCAGTTAGGAGTCGTAAAAAAAGAAAGGCAACAGTTTCGGTTTTATTTTGAGGGGATTTTTCCATGGTCTGGAAGGAGCGCATGCACATGCGCGCCTGAACAGAGCATGGGCAAAGCACCCAAAAGAAACCGAAAATGTAAACTTTATTTTTTAACGACTCCTTAGCCTTTGACGCCCAGGTCCTTCTCGTCCAGCAGGACACATCCCGCCTTGCGGAGGATTTCGCGGGCGGCGTGGGGTTCGCTGAAGCGCAGAATGAGCACAGGGTCTTCCCCCAGCGGCAACGCGAGATTGTACATGTACTCCACATTGATCTGGGTGTCATTCAACGCGGAGAGCAGTTTGAGGAGCCCGCCAGGTGCGCGATTGACCTTCACCGCCGTGACATCATTCAGATGCAGCACGACATCCTGCGCCCGAAGGCATTTTTCAGCGGAGTCCGTATCATCGACAATCAACCGCAGGATGCCGAATTCAGCGGTGTCGGCAACAGCCAACCCGCGAATGTCGATGTTGTTATCGGCCAGAATCCTGGCAATGGCCTCCAAACGCCCCTTGCGATTTTCGAGAAAGATGGAAAGTTGCCTGACTGCCATGACTGAATCTCCTTGTCGTAGTATGTTGGGTGATGAAAAACTTGTTTATCCTTAATGTAATCCGCATTGACGTGGTTACAAACACCAATTGCCATTTTTTAGTGACCGATTTTTCATCAGCCAGATGCGTTGTCGTCATTTGATATTTTTCATTAAGTGCTTACAGTAAAGCAACCCTTTTTCCCAAGGAAAGCCATGACAGAAATGCTCCCCCTTTTCCGACAGCCAACGGGGCGTCTTCCCAATGCAGGCGTGTTCCTCAGCGGCAGCGGCAGCAACGCCGAAAAACTACTGGAGGCCCTGGAAGCCTGCCAACAGCCCCCGCTGCGGATACCTGCGCTGGTCACCGATTCCCCTGAAACCAGCCGGGCACGCGAAATCGGCTCTGCACACCACCTTCCGGTGGTCGAATGTGACATTCACCGCTTCTATCGGGAGCGGGGCGAGACCCGCATCTCCATCCTTACCGAGCGCGGACAGCAATTGCGTGAGGAGTGGACAAACCAACTCCGCCAGGCAGTGGCACCACTTGCCCTGGACTTCGGCGTGTTCGCCGGCTTCGTGCCCCTGACCAACCTGACGGCCGACCTGCCCTGCCTGAATGTCCATCCCGGAGACTTGACCTACCTGAAGGATGGCAGGCGCCTGTTCGTCGGCCTCCACACCATCCCCATTGAGCGGGCCATTCTGGAGGGGCTGGACTACCTGCGCAGCAGCGTCCTTATAGTGGAACCCTATTCGGGCAAGGGTGACAGCATGGACAACGGACTCCTGCTCGGCGTATCCGCCCCCGTACCCATTCTGCTGAACGGGTTCTCCCGAGAGGCACTTCACGCCAGCGCAGCAGCACGCCCCGAACGCCGACCCAAAGGCGGCTGGCAGGATGATTTGGAACGGGTCGCCCTGCTCAACCAGGACAATCTGAAACGCAACGGCGACTGGACGGTGCTGCCACCTGTCGTGATGTCCTTCGCGTCGGGCAACTATGCCACGGACGGACACGGCGGTCTGTTCTACCAGGGGCAGCCCGTACACACAGTGGAATACTCTCCCGACGGAGAGGCCACCCCCATTCCCCGCAAGTGAGGAATTGGGGGCTGATGACTTGAAACCTGGGGATTTGACATTACAGTAATATTTCCGGCGGCGTCCATTCCGAATTCACCAGGTGTCCGCCAGGAGACAAACATGCTGAAACGCAAGAGACTGGATGAGATCAGTTGGTCAGACTACCAGGCCCTGACCCAAGAAGAACAGGCCCCATTTTTGGTGCAGAACAACGGACGTCCCTTTCACGTGTTGCTGGCGCAGCAATTTGACCGGGACTCCCTGGATGCGCTCTGCGATTTGGCGACCCGCATTCGTCGCATCGCCAAGAGCAAGGCCGGCATGGAGTTTCTCTCCAGCCTGCTCTCCCACAAGCGGGCCATGATGTATTTTCACCAGCCTTCCAGCCGGACCTTTCTCTCCTTCTATTCGGCGTGCCTGATCCTAGGCATACGTGTGGCGGAGGTGCGTGACGCATCCATCTCCTCCGAGCAGAAGGGAGAGACGATGGAGGACTCCGTGCGCGTCTTCAGTTCCTATTTCGACATGATCATCATGCGCACGCCAGTCCAGGGATTTGTCGACAAGATGGCCTGGATGCTCTCCAACACCGACCGTCCCGTGCCGATTCTCAATGCGGGGTCCGGCAAAGACCAGCACCCGACACAGGCGCTTCTGGACATCTACACACTGCAGCGCAGCTTTGAGAAGAACGGCGGTCTGGAAAACAAGAACGTGGTTTTCTGCGGAGACCTGAAACGCGGAAGAACCGTCCGTTCCCTTGCCCGTCTGCTGACCTTCTACCCGAACATCCACCAGACATTTGCGGCGCCGGACGAACTCCAGATCAGCGATGACATCCTCCAGTTTCTGCGTGACCACGATGTCCAATACACAGTCACCAACGATTTCAAGGCCCAAATCCCCCAGGCGGACGCCATCTACATGACCCGCATACAGGACGAATGGGATACCCGTCCTGGCGAGAGCGCCAAACTGCGGATGGAGGACTACTGGTTCACGGCGGAGGACCTGCCGAGGCTGCCGCGCCACGGCATCATCATGCACCCGCTGCCCCGCCGCCACGAAATCGACACCGCCTGCGACAACGACTCCCGTGCGGTCTATTGGAGGCAGATGCGCAATGGAATGTGGATACGCTGTGCGCTCATCGCCACCATATTCTGCCGCGACACCGAAATCAACAGCTACTACACCCTCAACATCAAATAAGGAGTTTTCCCGCCATGCATCTGTCCAAGTCCCTGCTGATTCTCGCAGCCCTGTCATCGCTAGCCGTGTTTGCCCAAGACAAAATGGGCTATGTGAATATGGCCGACCTCTTTGAGGGATACTACAAGACAGTCAATGCCAACATCATCTTCGAAAACCGCAAAAAGGAGTTTGAGGAACGCATGAACCTCCTGCGCGTCGAAGTGGAGAACGCCGGCAAAGACGCCCGCGCCGTGGAAAACGAGGCCCGCAATGAACTCCTCTCCAAGGAGGCGCGCGAAGAGGCCATGCGCAAATTCCGCGTGCGCGCCGAAATGTTCAACAACAAACGCGAGGAATTCGAGCGCAACCGTCAGAAGGGCATGGCCGACCTGCGCCGCGTCCAGTTCTCCACCGAGGAGGGGCTCATCAAGGATTTGGGCGAACTCGTGAAAAAATATGCCAAAGACAACGGTTACACCCATGTTTTCGACATTTCGGGGCAGTCCATGAACCGTATGCCCATATTGCTCGTCTATCCGGAACAGCAGGATATCACCAAGGCGATACTGCAAGTCGTGAACAGCGGACATGAGACCGAACTTAAGGAGGCGACCGAAAAACTCGAAGCCATCCGCAAATCAGGCCGTGAAGAGGCTGGAAACAACCTCAAGGCCAACTCGGAAGAAGACAAGTAATCAGGACAGGAGGAGAGACGATGCTCATCACCCGCACGGCACAGGAAATCGCAGCCCTGGTCGGTGGCACGCTCAAAGGCGATTGCCGCCAGGCGCTGACAGGTGTATCCTCGCTCAAGGAGGCCATGACCACGGATGTGGCGTTCCTTGGCAACGAGAAATACGAGCCGCAGGTGCTACCCTCCCGCGCGGGCGTGGTGCTTGTCCCGTCATTGTTCAAGGTCGAGCCGCCGGCAGGACGCGCCTGGGTAGTCTGCGAGAATCCCTCGCAGGCCTTCACCAAAGTCGTGCAGGTGTTCACTCCGCCGCCCGTGCAATACGCCCCTGGCGTGGATGCGCGTGCAGCCGTTGACCCGACGGCGGAGATTGACCCGACCGCCAGCATCGGCGCTTGCGCCGTGATTGGCAAAGGGGCCAAAGTCGGGGCGCGAAGCGTGGTCGGTCCAGGATGTTTCATCGGCGAATCCACCACGCTGGGTGAAGACTGTCTGCTGTACGCCAATGTCACTGTACGGGAACGCTGTATTCTGGGCAACCGCGTCATCCTTCATCCTGGCGTGGTCATCGGCGCGGATGGATTCGGCTACGACAGCGGCCCGCAAGGGCATACCAAGGTTCCGCAAGTCGGCATTGTCCAACTGGATGATGATGTCGAAATCGGAGCCAATTCCTGCGTTGACAGAGCGCGTTTCGGACGCACCTGGATTCAGCAGGGCACCAAAATCGACAACCTGGTGCAAGTGGGGCATAATTGCCAAATCGGGCCAGGCTGCCTGCTGGTGGGACAATGCGGCATCTCCGGAAGCTGCGTGCTGGGCAAGGGAGTCATCTTTGCGGGACAGGCAGGTTCCGTGGGACACCTGCAAATTGCGGACGGCACCATCCTCATGGCCCAATCAGGACTCACAAAGGACACCAAGCCAGGCGCCGTCATGATGGGCATGCCAGCCCAGGACCGCCGTGAATGGGCGCGTGAGCAGATGTACCTGAACCGAGTAGGTGACCTCATCAAGGAGGTCAAGTCCCTCACCGCCAAAGTCGCCGCCCTGGAAGCTACGCGAGAACACTATCTCGAATGATGAGCCGATAGGGGAGCGTGATGGTTCGCCTCAGCGAATCGCTGTCCAGCCAGGCGGTGAGGATATCCCCCACCGCATTGGCCATGGCGTGGTAGTCTGGCGAGATGGTGGTTTGCGGTGGAACCGCAAACTGCGAGAAAAAAGTCTGCTCGGAGGCTATGAGCGAGATGTCTTCAGGCACGCGTCGGTTGAACAGGGAAAGCGCATAGAGCGCCAGAATGCCCGCGTTGCCGCCAGGGCAGAACAGGGCATCGACTTTATGCTGGAGCAGTTTGCCGATGAGTTCCACGTACCTCTCTGTCCCGTCCCCCGTGAAATAGACAAACTGCTGGTCGTGAGGCAGGTCAAGACGCTGCAGCACTGCAACAATGGCCTGGAACCGTAATGACGCATTGCCTCGGTCTGGGGTACCATGGATAAGGCACCCGATCCTACGACAGCCACGTGAATGCAGATGCTCGATGGCCAGCCGCATGCCCTGCGCTTCGTCCGAACAGACATGATAGACGTTCTGCTGATAGTTTTTTCCCTGCGCACGGTCGGTGATGACCAAAGGGACGGGGAAACGCCTGGCCCAGCCTGGGAAATCGGCATTTTCGCAGCCGATGGCCACGGCCCCGCAGAACTGGATGCTGTCCAGCCGTTCCAGGTTGTTCACGGGGAGAATCTCCAGGCGGAAATCCCGTTCAGGCAGAACTTGCGCCAGGCTCATCAGGATCATGTCCACACAGCTCTGCACTGGATACACGGAATTGTACGGCGTGATGATGACCACGTTTTTCTTGTGCCCCGTCAGACGGGGATGGTAGCCGTGGCTCCTCGCCACCTCCAGCACCTTCGCGCGTATCTCCTTGCCGACTCCCGTTTGATGGCTGAAAACACGTGACACCGTGGCCGCCGAAACTCCAGACAATTTGGCGATTTCCTGTATGTTCATGAAAATCTTTCTCCTTTTCCGAATGTTTTTCAATATAATTCCGCACTTTCAGAAATCAACCAGAAGTTTAACTGTATTTTTTCAGAAAAACTCCCTTTCCTGAATTGCAAGACCCACCAAGGCAATATAGTTTAGTGATTGTTCCAGACCAGCCACAACCCACTAGCCAAATATGAAACAAGCCGTTATTTGCTTTGACAGAAAGGAACACGCCGAGTTGCAGACGCAGGAACTGTCGCTGGAACCAGCGGCGGGTCAGGTTCTGGTCAAGTCAGACTTTGATTTGATCAGCGCAGGCACCGAGCTTGCCAACTACCGCGACCTGCCCAACTGCGGCGGCAGTTTTCCGCGTTATCCAGGGTACAGTGTGTCGGGCCATGTCGTCAAGGTCGGAGACGGCGTAGAGACTCTGAAGGATGGGGACAACGTGGTCATTCCCTGGAGCGGCCATCGCTCGTGGTTTGTCAAGGACGCGGAAAAGCTCTACAAGGTACCGAGTGGAGTCAGCCAGCAGGTGGCCGCATTCGCGCACCTGGCCTCCTTCCCCTTCCTGGGTGTGCGGAAATTGAACCTGCAAATGGGCGAGTCGGCGATGGTCGCGGGACTGGGACTGCTGGGAATGCTGGCCGTGCAGTATGCGCGGCTCGCGGGGGCCTGCCCCGTGCTGGCCTGCGACTTCTCCCCCGAACGGCGCGACCTCGCCTTGAGGCTTGGCGCGGACTACGTTCTGGACCCAGGCGACCCTGATTTCCTCGCCAAGGTCATGGAACTCACCGAGGGCAACGGAGTCGATGGCGTGGTGGAGGTGACAGGGGCCTTCGCAGCACTGAAACAGGCCCTGAAATATGTCGCCTGTCAGGGACGCATCACCCTTCTGGGCTGCACCCGCGTCTCAGGCCAGGGCATCGACTACTACCAGGACATCCATCGGCACGGAGTCTCCATCATCGGGGCACACACGATGACACGACCCCATTGCGAGTCACGGCCTGGCCAGTGGACGGAGTTTGACGACTACCGCACCTTCTTCCGCTACGTCAAGACTGGCCGCATCCAGGTCGAGCCAATCATCCACCGCGTGGTTTCGCCGCGTGACGCGACCGAGGTCTATGCGGAACTGGCCTCCTTGCCCGACCCGCCCTGCGGAGTGCTGTTCGATTGGCGCGACGTTGAATGACCTCAAGGAACAAGCATGAACATCAACAAGACGAAGAGAATCCTGGTGGCGGGCGCCACGGGCGCCATGGGGCAGTACCTGGTTCCGCTGTTGGCGGAAACTGGCGCCGAAATCACCGCCGTCGCCCTGGACAAATGCGAAGGTGCATTCCCGAATGTCCATTCTGTCACGGGAAATTTCCGTGACGACGAGGAGTTCCGCAGCCTTGTCCTGAAAGAAAAATTCGACGCCATCGTCGATTTCATGATCTATCCAGCCAATTTCGGATGCATCCGACTGCCGGAGTGCCTGGATACCACGGGGCACTACATCTACCTGTCCAGCTATCGGATATACGCCGACTGCGAGCATCCCATCCGTGAAACCTCCCCGCGCCTGATTGACGCCTCGACAGACCAGTTGCTGCTCAATTCGGATGACTATTGCATCTTCAAGGCACGTGGCGAGAACATCATCCGTTCCTTTGACCGCAAGAACTGGACGA
>JAFRLP010000306.1 GCA_017431185.1 Victivallales bacterium
CATCCTCCCAAAAGGGGCGTGTGCTTGAACTCGGCGCCTACCGCATTGAGAACACCCTTCTGCCTGGCTGGAACAAGGAGTCCGCCCTGACAGACGCCAACCGCCCGCAACTCTGGCGTTCCTTCATGCACGCCGTCACTGACGAACAGGCCACCCCCATCGCCTGGCAGTCCATCACCTCCAGGCCAGACGAAATTCCGCTCGACGACTCCCCCATCGACCTCCTGTTCAAGCAGTCCACCATGCCGGCCATCAAACTCGCCGGCAAGAGCCTGCTTCCCCTTGACCTGCCCGTCCTGGACTCCGGCGCGCTTCAGAAACTGCGCGGGCAGACCCTCCGCTTCTTCGTCTGGATAAAGGCAGAACAGGTCGGCCAGGGCACTGACCTCTGGAACGGGGCCCCCAGGGTCTCCTTCCTCGTCAATGACGGCACAGGAGCCACGGTGGCCAAAGCCCAGTCCGCCTTCAAGACCCGCGGAACCTACCCCTGGTTCTGCTACTACGTCAATGTGGACATCCCGCTTGTCCTCGCCCCGCCCCCTGCACCCAAGGCCACCGAGGAAGCGGGCGAACCGCCCGCCGAAGGCGCCGCAGCAGCTGCGCCCGCCGCCGAGTCCGTCCCCGCCGAGGAACTCGTCGCGGAGGCCACGCTGGACGATGACCTCCTGGGCGGCCAGGAAAAGACCGTCACCCTCAAGCCGTTGGTCCCCGCCGTCGGAGGACTGTACATCATCCTGGAGAACCCCGCCAGCGGGACGGTCTGGTTCTCCACCCTCTCCTGGCAGCGCATTCCGCGCAAGGAGACCATCATGGACGCCGCCTCCCGCCAGGCCAAGACCGACCCCAAATACGGCTCGCTGGCCCCCAATGCCGAATACGACGAACTCCCCATGCACCTCATCGGCGGACTCAGCGAAGGCGCCAAATGGGCATTCCTCAAAGGCAACCAGGCGTTCAAGGACTTGACCGACGCAGACTCCGCAGTCGCCTACATCAACGCATACGCGGACGACTGGCTGCACGCCATTCACGCCATCCCCTACCTGGTTTACGTCTGGTCAAACGGCACTCTCCTCAAGACCGCCCCCGAATTTGAGGAAGGGTGGCCCCAGAAGGTCATCGCCGCCATCCGCGACCGACAGGACCCCGTGACAGGCTTCTGGAAAGTCAACGGACAGCCCAACCTGCTGGCGACCTGGACGATGGCCGCCAACGCCTTCCACCCGACGCAGACCCCGCGCCCAGGCGCACCCGTCCGCCCCACCCCCTGGCTGGCGGTGGATGACGGCGTGCTCCCCCATCCAGGCGAAATCATCGACACCTTGCTGAGGGAGCAGCGCACCTCGCCGAGACGCCAGGCCAAGGGCGGCTGGAACAACTACATCTTCCAGCCCGCGAGCCTGGAGGCTCCTGGACAGAGTTCCACCTGCGACATCGCCGCCACCACGGCTGCCGTTCGTCTGCTGGCGCAGTGCGTTCCCCTCGTGGAGCCTGAGGTGGCGGCGAAGGCCAATGCCGCCATCCGCGACGCCTGGAGCTACATCTTCAACCATCTGATTTACAAGAATGGCGTCTGGCTCAAGAGCGAGGCGGACGCCACATCCACCACACCCTCCACGCTGTTTGAACTGCTGGACGCCACCCCCTGGCTCGCCATTCGGGTCAATGCTAAGTTGCCTGCACTGCTTGCCGAGGCAAAGGTGGAGGAGACGGGCAAAGTCAGTGCGGTCTGGCAGCCAGCCCCGCAGTTTGTCTCCCTTCGCGTCTATGCCGCACCAGCCAGCGTGAAGGATGACCAACTCTCCGAACAGCACCTGGTTGGCGTGCTCCAGCCCAATGGCGACAAGCAGTTCCAGCAGAAGGACCCGCTGGACGCGGCGCGCTTCCTGGCCACCGCCGCCATGAGCCGCTGGGGCATCACCCCCGCCTCCGAGGGAGCCAACTACATCGCCTCACGGCTGGAGAGCATCCCGAAGAACACCAAGTTCCTCGTCGCCGACCGGGGCGACTTCCAGGTTGCGCCAGCCAAGGAGCCCATCACCATCCGTTTGGCGGGCGTCACCGCCTACGGCGAACACTCCCCGCTCCTCACCATCTCCCCTCCAG
>JAFRLP010000307.1 GCA_017431185.1 Victivallales bacterium
CATTGAGAAGGTAAAGGCTGATGGGGCCATGTGAACCCTTCCAGGCAGAGATGCGCAACATGTCGCAGGAGCGCCAGGAGCCTGGCTCTCCCTCCGAAGCGAAGTTTGCCTTGGAAATGGTGATTTCCTCCCATCCGCGCCCTTTGGAGAGTTCAAGCGTGGCGCTTTGCCAGACGCCACCCGCACGGATATGCACCTGAAACTGGCTGACCAGTTCCGCATTGGCACAGCACAGCACCAGACGCAAGGCGGACATCTGGGTCAAATCCAACGCCATCGGGAAGTCCCAGAAGGCGCGTTTCAGGTTGTCATTGCGAAAGACCGCAGGAAGTTCCAGCATCGCCCGCCCATTGGCTGAACGCAATGTCGGGGAGGAGGCGGCGCCGCCTGGATTGCCCTGCACGCTGGCACGGCGAAAATCCAGCGCCTGAGTCCATCCGAAAGAGCCGAGCAACAGCAATATGACCAAAGCACGCTTCATGGAACAAAAAACGCTATGAGGGGAGAGCCCCCGTCTCCTGTTTTTGGATTTTGCCATCCCTCATGACCAGACGGGAGGTGGCATGAGCGGCGATATCGGGTTCGTGCGTGACCATGATGACGGTCTTTCCGGCCCGATTCAGTTTTTTGAGCAGTTCGATGATTTCGATGGAGGTGGCGGTATCGAGGTTTCCCGTCGGTTCGTCCGCCAGCAGAAAAACAGGGTCATTGGCGAGGGCACGTGCAATGGCGACGCGCTGCTGCTGTCCGCCAGACAACTCCGCAGGGCGGTGGTTGAGGCGCTTCTCCAGCCCCACCAAACAGCCCAGTTCGCGGGCGCGCGCCAGGCGTTTCGGGGCAGACCAGCCCAAATAATAGAGTGGCAAGGCGATGTTCTCCTCGACAGAAAGCTGGGGGATGAGATTGAAACTCTGGAAGATGAAGCCCAAATACTTGAGCCGAATGTCGCTCAGGTCGTCATCCCCCATCTGGCTGACGTCGTGCCCATTGAGAAAATACTGACCGGAGGTCGGCCTGTCCAGGCAGCCGAGGATGTTCAGCATCGTCGATTTCCCGGAGCCTGACGGCCCCATGATTGCCCAGAAACTGCCTTTCTCGAACTTCGCGCTGACCCCATCCAGGGCGCGGACCTCCGTCCCTCCCATGCTGTAGGTCTTGCGCAAATCCACAAAGCGGACGGCGTATTGGTCGAATCTTTCCTCCATGCGCCCTCCCCTATTGCCCCCCGAAGGGCGGCGGGTTGCCGGCGGGGCCTCCCCCGCCCTGGCCTCCGTCTGGACGCATTCCCTGCGCCCCCCCCTGCGGGCGGCGCTGGCGCATCCGCTGCTCAAACGCCTGGCGCTCCTCGGGGGGCATCTTCTCCAGACGTTCACGGAACTGGCGCATCTGCTCCGGAGTGGGTCGGGGACGGCGCATTCCGCCCTCCTCCTCTCCGGGTCCACCATCACGGCGGCGCGTCTCCGCCTGGCGGGCGGCAGCCTCCGCCTCGGACTGTTCGCGGGTCGGAATCTTCACCTCCACCATCTGCTCGGCCGCCCGCAGGGAGACGGAGGAGTCCAGAGGCGGAGTCACCAGCACCTCCTCGCCCACCGCAAGCCCCTTCAGCACCCGCACCATCCGATTGTTGTCCAGGCCGATCTCCACCTCTCGGCGCACAACACCCGCGGGGGTTCGGACATACGCCACGGGCTTCCCGCTGATCTGGACAACGCACTGCACAGGCACATACATCGCCTTCGCGTACTGGTCGATGATGACCTCCGCCTCGCAGGTCATGCCAGACTTGAGCACATCCGCACCGCCTTCAATATCCACAATCGTGTTGTAGAGTTTCAGGTCGGGGTTCATGAACGCGGACTGCGCGTCAGGCAACGGTGAGATCCGGCTGACCTTGCCCATGAAAATCTGGCCTGGCAGGGCGTCCACCCGCACACGCACGGGCAGGCCGGGATAGATTTTCTTGAGGTTGGTCTCATGGACCTTGATTTCGGCGACAAAGGTGTCCGCCGTCGGAAGCGCAATCAGGTCCTGGCGTTCATAGACCTCCTGGCCCTCCTGAAGCGGTTCGGTGTTGCCCCGGAATGGGCCGCGGTTGCTGGTGGCGTAGATGACCAGGCCGTCCGACGGTGCGCGAATCACCGATTTCTCAATCTGGTCTTTGATTTTTGCCAGCCTCTGGTTCTGGCGGCTCAACTCCAGTTCCTTGGCGCGAAGCTGCGCCTCGGCCTGGACGACATTCGCCTTGCTGCTGCGCCGTGTGCGCTCCAGCGCCATCTCCGCCTGCCACACGTCGCTTTCCAACTGCGCCACCTGGCGCTTGAAGGTGTACTGGGTCAGCAGGGAGAGATTGTTCTTGGCGGTCTCCAGGCTCAATTCACAGCGGCGCGCCGAGAGGGCATCGCTGCGGTACTCGGACTCGGAGAGGTACTTTTCATCAAAAAGCCGTTTCGACCATACCAGCTTGTCCTTGGCGCGCTGCAGTTCCTCGGCGGCCAAAGTGACATTGGACTCGAGTTCGTTCAGGGACTTGGGGTATTCGCCCTCCTTGTACTTCACCAGGTCCTCCTTGGCGAAGCGCAGGGTCAGCTCCGCCTTCTCGACATCCGCCTTTGCCTGGTTCTTGACCACCTCCAGGTTCTCCTGGGCCTGCACATGCGAGGCCTGGGCGTTCTGCACGGTAATCTCCTGGTTGACCAGGTTGTCCTTCTGGCTGGAACTGTCCAGTTCCACCAGCACGTCCCCCTTCTTGACCCGCTGGCCTTCGGGCACCAGGAAGATGATGGAGTTGCGCCCCTCCACCCTGCTCTTGATGTTGATCTGCTCCGCGGGCTTGATGCTGCCAGCCTCCGTCAGATTGATGACCAGGGGGCCTTCCTCCACACGCGCGAAAACCTGCCCATCCGTGTCGGAGTCCTGTTGCCCTGTTCTGCGCAGAAGCCACCAAGCGCCACACACAACCAGCAAAAGAATGAGTGATAATGCCTTCTTCATGTTTTTTTCAGTCAAACGTCCCTCCCGTCACAAGGCGGGTTCCTGCCACGTTCCATCGCCGGAGACCTGAAGAGTGCCCAAGTCCCGTTGCAGCCCCAGTTCGGCAAGACGGTAGTTCACCAGATTCGAAATGAGCGAATTCTGCGCAGAAAGCAGAGCGCTTTGCGCCTCCAGG
>JAFRLP010000308.1 GCA_017431185.1 Victivallales bacterium
AAAGCGGCAAAACTTGCAAAAATCTATAATAGTTGGTTGACATTTTCAATTGATGGTGTATCTTAATATAGAAAAACAGCAAGACTTGCAAAAATCTATAATAACAGCGACATGGAAATTCAAAGGCACTTCTACCTCAATGAACTGATAAGGAAGCGGGGCAATGGCTTCGTCAAGGTCATTACGGGCTTGCGTCGATGCGGCAAGTCCTATCTGTTGCGAACCATCTACAAAAAGCATCTGCTTTCAAGTGGCGTTCTTCCTGAGCAGATTGTGGAAATGGCGTTTGACGAGTACGACAATCGGCAATATTGCGCCCCTGATGTTTTTTACGCCTACGCAAAAACGAAGATGGAAGGGCAGCCAGAATGTATCTTCCTGCTTGACGAAATCCAACTGCTGGGCGATTTTGAATCTGTCCTCAACGGTTTGCTTTCCCAAAAAGCAGATATCTACGTAACTGGCAGCAACGCCAGATTCCTCTCAAAGGACGTTATTACCGAATTCCGCGGACGAGGCGACGAAATCCACATCGCCCCCTTGAGTTTTTCCGAATACTTCTCCGCCTTCAACGATGACAAATTCGCGCGTTTTCAGGAGTATATGCTCTATGGCGGCTTGCCTTTGGTCGCCTTGGCAACGGAAACGGAAGACAAGATGGCGATTCTCAACTCCCTCTACACCGAAACCTATATACGGGACATCGTCGGCAGGAACAAGATTCGAAAGGTGGACGAACTTAATGACTTGCTTGACATTCTTTCGTCCAATATTGGCTGCTTGGTGAATCCAGACAAACTCCGGAGAATCTTCCACAGTGTCAAAAAGTCCCAGATTACCTCCGCCACCATAACAAAATACCTATCTTTTCTTGAAGACGCCTATCTGCTTGAGAGGGCAAAACGATATGACATCAAAGGCAATGCCTATATCGAAACCCCCATGAAATACTACTATTCAGATCTTGGCCTTCGCAATGCACGCCTGAATTTCCGCCAGTTGGAAGAGAATCACAGCATGGAGAACATCGTTTACAATGAACTTCGCCGCCGCAGATTCAATGTGGACATCGGACAAGTGACCACCAATGAAAGGAACGACGACGGCGAGTACAGACGCAGACAGCTGGAGGTGGATTTCGTTGCCAACAAAGGCTCAAAACGCTACTACATCCAGTCGGCATACATGATTCCCGACGAGGGCAAAAGAGAACAGGAAATCCGCCCATTGCTGAAAATCGACGATTCGTTCAAGAAAATCATCATCACTTCTCACGCCCCCGCTCCGCTTTACGACAACCACGGCATCCTCACCATGGGCATCCTCGACTTTCTGTTGAATCCAGGCAGCCTCGATTGGTAATCATCGCTCCCGAGGCCGTCGTCGGCCTTTGGGGGCGACATGTGGGACAATTGTCCACCCCTGTGTCCAGTCCCCTCGCAAATCCATCATTCAATGCCGTGTTCAGTTTAATGGTTTCATGGAATGGGACCTTTCAGTCATGAATATCATCATTCTTCATGCTCCTTTCAATGCTTCCATATTGTGCCAGCGGTAGGCATTTGTATGCGGCATACATCTTGTCGCCATAGCAGTAATGCCACCACTCAAGAGGATAGTTGACAAAGCCTGCGGTGGTCATGACCTGAAACAGCATTTCCCTGTTTTTTTGCTGGATGTCTGTCAAGCCTTTGGCATCCGTCCGCGTCAAAGGCGTGAATTCCAGATATGCGGTTCCGCAATCCAGTTCCTTTCCTTCATGCGCAAGAGTGACATCGACTGCTCCACCTGTATTGTGTCCGCTCCTTTTTGCAATGCTTCGATTGACGTATCGCTCACGCTCGTCTGCCGTCCATTCAGGATGTTCGGCATCAAGTTGCTTAAAAAACTGCGCACGGCGGCGTAACTGTTCCTTTTTGCTTCGGTATCCATCAAGGAGTTTGATGGAATAGCCGTTAGGAAGCAGACGCTCCGCCTTGGCTAGCATTTCGCATACTGTCTTTCTGACATACTTTCCTTGGCATGACACAAGTTCCTCACCGCATTCCTGCACGGGAAGGCGATTGATAAACCTGGCGGGCAGCACCTTTCGCACTCCAAGACGGAACAAGAGATAATTGTAATAGGCCCTCAATGACATCAGAATGCTTGTCAGTGTTTTCTTGTCCGTTTCACCTTGTTCTTCCCGCTGGTGTTGGTGACGCATTCTTTCAGGAACTCCTCTGATGACATGACCCACTTCGTCTTCATTCGTTCGGAAAAGAAGACGAAATAGAAACTCTGGGCAAGGAACTGAAGGCAAGTTTTTCGACGGGATGCGCGGATTGCTAATATTCAGCGGCCAATGCACCACGGGGCATTGTACCATAGCAACCATCATGCCAACGAACATTCCTCTATGAACAACTGCAAAAACGCACTTCATGGTGGTGAGAATGTTTCATTTTGTGGTCTAAATTTGTCATGCACCATCTGACGATGGATGTCTAGCATGACTAGAAGGACTAGCATTTCTAGCATGGAAGGGTAAAGTGACTTGACAATCATATCATTCCTTGTAAAATCATAATAAAATTGTGAATTATAAGACTTTATAGGAATCTGCTCGTGGTTTCCGCGGGAGAGGATAAAGTATTCGAATCCCAATCCACGACTCCATCGCAACCGCCATGCCTGACCAGACCAATGAAATCATCGTCTATCAGCCGGACGAGACCATCCGGCTGGAAGTCCGCCTCGAAAACGACACCGTGTGGCTTAGTCAAGAGCAAATGTGTATGCTTTTCCAACGCGACCAATCGGTTTGTCGCCAAGCACATCAAGAATGCATTCTGTGAAGGCGAAGTCACGGAAACGAATTGTATGCAAATTTTGCATAATATTCGTTGTGGACGACCATTGACCATCTACAGTTTGGATGTCATCATATCCGTTGGGTATCGCATAAAGTCAATCATCGGCACTCGGTTTCGCCAATGGACAACACGAATTCTTCGGGACAAGCTGTTGGCTAGTTCCACGCAGAATTGCCGTCTGATGAATATTGAGTGCCCACACTTAATGCGACCAGTGCAAGGAATTCAGGAATTTCTCAATCCATGCGCTGGTCCAGATGGTGAAAACCACACAGGCACTTGACGATTCACCGGAAAACTGCCGTTCCGTACCGGAAAAACAAAACCCGCTCCCCGTCATGCCCCAAACAGGCATATTAGCGAAAAGTTGAGCAATGCACTCCGAGGGGAAAGTGCCTTGTGGAAAACAGAAGCAACAGCTAGAGAGCAATGGCAAAACAGAAAATTGCAAGTATCGGCGATTATTCCGAATGGCTCGAGGCACTTTCCATGCGCTATCGGCGTAGCCAGATTAAGGCGGCAGTGGCAGTCAACACTGAAATGCTGAAATTCTACTTCAGCCTCGGAAGAGACATTGTACTAATAGGAAACGACCAACCTTGGGGAAGCGGTTTTCTAAAACGCCTGAGTCATGACCTCAAAGCAAGGATGCCCGAGGCGAAAGGCTTTTCAATAACAAATTTGAACTATATTCGGTATTTCTTCCAGTTATATGCCGGAAAACCAATTCTCCACCAGTTTGGTGGAGAATTGGGAAAATACAAGGCAACAAGCAATCCGAATATTGTCACAGTTGAATTCTCGCAGGAAGTAACTTCAGGGCGCGAGCCAATTCTTCACCAAGTTGGTGAAAAAACTTATCTGTTGAATTTTGAAGAGATTTTACCGAATATTTCCCAAATGATTTTTTCCATTCCATGGCGACATCATATTGCTATTATTGACAAGTTTCGGACGAATCCGAACGCAGCCCTCTTCTATGTGAATGAGACTGTGAAAAACAACTGGAGTCGGTCAGTGTTGCTGAACTTTCTCGATACGAACCTGCATGAACGGCAAGGCAAGGCGCTGACGAACTTTTCCATGGCATTGCCGTCAGCGGAGAGCGACCTTGCCCAGGAACTCACGAAAGATCCCTATTGCTTTGACTTCATCGCTCTCACGCCGAGATACCATGAGAAGGAACTCAAGGACGCCATGATGGCGCATATCGAAAAGTTCCTGTTGGAACTGGGCACGGGCTTCATGCTGGTGGGACGCGAGTACCGGGTGGAGATCGGCTCGCGGGAGAAGTTCATCGACCTGTTGTTCTTCCACATGAACCTCAACCGATATGTCGTGGTGGAAATCAAGACCACGGAGTTCGAAGCCGAACACCTGGGGCAGCTCGGGCTGTATGTCTCGGCAGTGAATCATCTGCTCAAAAAGCCCACGCACGAGCCGACGATTGGGTTGCTCGTCTGCAAGACAAAGGACAACACGATGGTCAAGTGGACGCTCGAGGCTACGCAGCAGCCCATCGGCGTATCGGAATATCGCATCGGCGAAATCCTCCCCACGGAAATTGCCAGCGACCTTCCAACCGTCGAACAAATAGAGTCCGCCGTGGGAGGGTGAGGTAAATCTCAGGAACGGTCCAGAAATCCTTTTTTCGCAAGCAGTTCCCCTCACCAAGGTGCAATCTAGCTCAACGATCTAACTCCCACTGTTTCATCGGATTTCTTCTACTCCAGGTACTTCCTCACGGTGTTTCTTGAGACTCCGAGGGCGTCGGCGGCCTTGGTGATGTTGCCGTTGCATTTCTCACAGACGCGCCTGACATGGAGGCGCGTGGCCTCCTCGAGGTTGTCGGGGACGCCCGCCTGGTCCTGCGGCTGCAGCGCGGCGTTGAGTTCTTTGTGCTCACGGATGAGCTGCCGGAAGTCGTCGATGCCGAGGATGTGGGCGCGATCCAGCAGGTTGTTGAGTTCGCGGACATTTCCGGGGAAGTCGTAGTCCTGCAGTGCCTCCACCTGCTCCTTGGAAAGCCATCCGCTCATGTGGTTGTGCTGACGATAGGCGTAGGCGATCTGCGGGATGTCCTCGCGGTGCTCCCGCAATGGCGGAATGCGCAGCTGGACGACGCAGAGGCGCTGGTAGAGGTCCAGGCGGAACTTTCCGTCGCGGACCATTGCGGCGAGGTCGCGGTTGGTGGCGGCGATGACGCGCACGTCCACCTCGATCTCCTTGTCGTTCCCGCCGAGGTGCTGGAAACGCCCCTCCTCCAATACGCGAAGGAGGAGTCCCTGCGCCTCCAGCGGCAGCTCGCCGATTTCGTCAAGGAAGAGCGTCCCGCCGTCGGCGATTTCGAAGACGCCGGGGGTCGTTTCGACGGCTCCGGTGAAGGCGCCCTTCTCGTAGCCGAGGAAGCGGCTTTCAAGGAGGTTTGGATTCACACTGGCGCAGTTGAAGGCGACGAAGGGCTCATCCTTGCGGGGCGACTTGAAGTGGAGATGGACCGCGGCGGTCTCCTTGCCGGTGCCGCTTTCCCCGAGAATCAGCACCCGTGCGTGGTCATGCGGTGCGAGGCGGTTGATGGTCTCCTGAAGCCCCGTGATCGCGTCACTCTTTCCGGAGAACTCCCGATGGCCGTATCGGCGGTAGTGCCTGACCATGCGGCGCTCGCTCTCAGACCACTTGCTCTCCGGGTCTTCAGCGGCGATATGGCGAATGACACGAAGGTACGCCTGTTCGTCCTGGTAGTTCCGGCGACAGTATTCCGCCGCGCGCATTAACTCAATATATGCCTTGCCGATGGGCTGCCTCTCGTCGCCATATGCGGCAAGTTCGCCGTGGTCCAGTTTGTAGTATTCCGCGACGGCTACGGAGATGCTTTCCGATGGGCTGACGTAGCTTGTCAGGTTGGAGCGGACGTCGTCGCCCATCCATTCGGGGAAGTCCAGGCCGCTGAGCCAGGTCACCTTGACCTTTTTCGCCTTGAGTGCCTTGAGCGCCTTCGCCAGTCGCTCCGCGTCCCCCGTGAGCGACACGCCCAGAATCACAATCTCCGCATAGCCCGTCACCTCCTCCAGAAACTCCGGCAGACGGCGCCGGCTCTTGCCGAGGATGTCCGCATCCTTGAAATGACGCAGCGCCAGCGCCGCCGCAACTGCGTAGTCGATGTAGTACCAACCAGTCAGAATCAATGTCTTTTCCAAAAGTAGGTCTCCTGTTGCTTGGAATCTTCTTGCAATGGATTGTCAGGTGTCGATCGAATGTATAGCAAGTTGTATGCCAATTTTATTACCAATTGATGTATAATATATGATAGGGTTGAAGTTTGGCCAAGGCATATACGTGATTTTTAACTTCCATACATGTATTTTATTTAAAATGGATTTTAAGTCTTGATAGTACACCCCAACACGAATGATATTATTTTTACCAGTCTGTTTACTTTATGAACAGCAAGGAGAGGGGATGGCGAGGCTTTTCTGCGGGAATCTTCCATTCAGTCCTTGGCATGGGGTTTGCTTGTTTTCAATATTCAAAGATGTTGGAAAAACAGGCAAAAGAGTAGGTAAGGACAATGATGGAAGAGCAATGTCCCAAGTGCGGTGCGTTTGTCAGCGAGGAGGATTTCAACGACGAGGCGGAGTCGCAGCATTGTCCGCAATGCCATTGCGAGCTGCCTTGCGAACTTGCGGAGCGGCTCCGCGCGGAGTTTGAGCGCAAGACGGTCGTCTGCTGGCGATGCGGATGCCGAACGTGGGCAAAAGATGTCAATTTCGACCTTTTGGGGCTATGCCTGTCCGTCCTGCGGCGGGCAATACCCTGCGGAACTCCAGGAGAGGCTTGACGACCTGAGCGCAAAGCGCGACGGGGAATGGGAGGAAGAGGAAGCGAGATGCTGTGTTCAGGAACAGGGGCTTCCACGGCTGAAAATCAAAAGCCACTACTACCATCTGCAGCACAATTCTGAGGACGAAAAGCCATTGGACTTCACCAAACTGGAGGATGCCTACCATTTCCTCACGAGCCTCTTCCGGCATCAGGCGAAAAGCTGGCATTTCATGGGGTACGACGCCTCCCGCGAGCCCATCCCGCTGGCGCTGTTCCGCGAAATGGTGAATAATGGTGGGCAGGTGAAACTGGAGATTCTGGGCAAGGATGATGTGCATTGCGACATCTGCCTCACCAGGCGTGCATTGTTTTCTGTGGATTCGGATGAGGATGTGTCCCGGAAATCCCCGGCGCCGTCCATCGGCAAGCCCTGCAATTACATTCCCAGTTGGTCGGAACTCTTCTCCTCGGCAGTCTGGCGTGAACAGGCGAACCAGACGGTTTCGTGTCTGCCATTGATGTTGGGCAGGTCGGAGGATGAGGGCAAGGAGATTGTCATGAATCTGACGGAGCTGCCGCACTTGCTCATCGCGGGGGCGACTGGCCGCAGAAAATCGCTAGTGACGAGACAATTGATTCACTCCCTGATGGTCTGCCATTCCCCTGAGTCGCTCCGGCTGATCCTCTTTGATCCGAAATACTTGGAGTTTGCGGACTATCAGGAGGTCTCGCATCTGCTTGCGCCGGTCCTCAACGATCCGGCTCAGCTCACGGCAGCGTTGTCGTGGCTGACCGGGGAGATGAGCCGACGCTATAGACTGCTGGCGGAGGCCCAGGTCAAGAACGTCCGCATGTATAACGCCCAAGGGAAGCGGGCGCCCCTGCCGTATATCGTGGTGGTCATGGATGAGATTGGGGACGCGATGATGCGTGACGGCGAGTTGAATTTCACACGCCAGCTGTATCCTTTGCTTGCGAAGTCGCGGGCGACGGGAATCCATTTCATTCTGGGCACGGAGAGGGTGGACAGGAAGGTCCTCACCGGCGCCATCTTGGCGAATTTCCCATGGCGGATTGTGCTGAAAGTGGCGGACAAACACAACTCCAAGTTGTTGCTGGAACATGCAGGAGCGGAGACGCTCCAGGGGAAGGGCGACATGCTCTTCAAGGACAATGGGCAGTTGCGGCGCATCCAGGCCGGCTATGCCAGTCATGAGGAATTTCTCAAGGCGATTGCCGGTTTCAAAGACTACGGCCCGCAGGGGTTCGACCACGACCTGCAGAAAGCCTTGGGCGAGGCAGCGGAGGAGCCTTGATTTTTATCTATCCTGTTTGGCGTTTAGCCAAAACCCGCATTAGAACGCATAACGAAATCATACCAGGAGGAACGCATGGCAAAATAAAAGGGCCCTAGTGGGGTGTCTCATAAATTCGTTAAGAGTTCCGCAGGCATTTTTGAGGCAGTTTGGCGCCAATGCGATCAAGCATAGTGACTATGTACGGAAGCATTTACGGCAAAATGCCCAAAAAGGGCGCGGAAATGGAAGGAATTACAGAGACACCGCACTAGAACCACGAATCAAATTCCGTTTCTTTTCCCAGACATCCACACTCAACCTACAACCATCTAAGAGGAATAGTGAACAATGGCATCTACCATCAGTCCAAGCAAAAAGTGCTGTGCGACATGCCAGCATTGGAAAGGCGAAAGGAAAATCGTCTTTGGCGGCAAGTCTATCCAAATCGGAACCGCCGCGCCATGCGCCATGCAGCCCAATGACACCCCGCCACACTGGCGGTCACCGGCGGTCATCTGCCCCAAATACAAGGAGTGGGTTGATCTCCCGTAGCCTGTAAAAACTCCAATCGCTTCATCCACAAGGCAGCCGGGTTTCCAGCCAGGCTGCCTTGTGCGTTTTTGCGGAAACAATATGACAAGGCTATGTCCCCCAAACGGTGCCCGCAGGGTAAAATGGATCGCGCAAAAAACGGAAATCGCTGTCCGGACCGCAAGCTTGACTGCCATTAGGCACTTCTGGGAGCATAGTGAAAGGAAAACGGGGAGACAAATCCCGTCCATCACAGGTGGTGTGGTCCCCGCATTTTTCGTCAGGCGCCTTAATCCATATTATATTTTCCATTGGATTGGCAGAACAGTCGCATGAGATGCTGTCCGTCTTGCCGGAGTCTTTCTCCGCCGAAAAGGCTTCTTGTTTCCCCTTTGATTGTCTATCCCGATTGTCTCGTTTGCTTGGAGATAATGCCATGGAGTGTCTGCCTCAATGTGCCTTCATGGTCTGCGGCCTGGGTTGCCTGGGCGTTCACGCCGGTGGACTGCGATTCCAGATAAAGTCGGTTTATAATAGATGTAACTAACTTAATATAAATTAGATACGGTATTTATGAATAAATTCAGGGGAATTTTCCGTCCGGGCGATCGGGAGTATTTCCGAAGTCTGATTCTGCTCGCCATTCCGCTGGCGCTCCAGAATCTCCTGACCTACGGCGTCAGCTTTGCGGACAACCTGATGGTCGGCCAGCTCGGCGACGCGGCCATCGCGGGACTCTATCTGGGCACGCTCGTCCAGACGCTCTTGCAGATCATGCTCTTCGGACTGGAGAGCGCGATGCTGATCCTGGGGACGCAGTACTGGGGCGCCAAGGCCCTCCCGCCCATCCGCAACCTCACCGCCATCTGCCTGCATTGCGCGCTGCTCTTCACGGCGGCGGTCGCGCTGTCGGTGGGACTGGCACCGCGTTTCTGGCTGGGGCTGCTCACGCCGGACGCCGCGGCCATCGCGGCGGGCACGCCGTATCTCCGGGTGGTCTCGCTCTCCTACATCCCCTTCGCGGCGATGCTCTTCCTGCTGTGCGCGATGCGCACGGTGGAGGTGGTGCGCATCGGGCTATACAACTCCGTTGTCGCGCTCGTGGTGAATGTCGGCCTGAACTATGTGCTGATCTTCGGGAAATGCGGCCTTCCCGCCATGGGCGTGACCGGCGCGGCGTGGGGGACGGTGGTCGCCCGGCTGGTCGAGCTGCTGGTGGTGGCCGTCTATGTCTTCCGCGTGGACCGGCGGCTTCGGCTGCGCCCCGGCGACCTCTTCGGCCGCTGGGACTCCCGTCTCTTCCAGGACCTGGTGCGCTATGGCACCCCGCTGATGGCGGGCGAGGTGGTCTGGTGCACGAACATCGCCGTGCAGACCGCCATCATCGGGCAGTTCCACGCCGCCGGCATCGCGGCGGCATCCATCGTGGACACGATGAACCGCCTGCTCTGGATGGGCGTCTTGGGACTGACCGCCGCCACGGGAATCCTCACCGGAAAGACCATCGGGGAAGGGCGCCTCGACGACATGCGGCACTACGCCAAGCTGATGCAAGTCGTCTTCCTGGCGATCGGGCTGCTGTGCGGCGGCATGGTCTTCTTCGGACGCGAGACGATGATATCCTTCTACAACCTGGATGCGACGACCGTGCCCGTGGTGCGCGCGTTTGCCAATGTCCTGGCGGTGATGATGGTGGGGCGCTGCTATCAGTGCCCCTGCCTGATGGGGCTGGTGAAGGCCGGCGGTGCCACCAGCTTCGTTTTCAAGAACGACACGATCTGGGTCTTCCTGTGG
>JAFRLP010000309.1 GCA_017431185.1 Victivallales bacterium
AAGGCGCGTTCCCTGGCAGGCCGCATGGAAATACACTATACGCCAAAGCATGGAAGCTGGCTTGACGTGGCGGAAATAGGCTTGAGCGTCTTGAAGTCGCAATGCCTGGACCGAAGGATTCCAGACCTGGAGACCATGAAATGGGTGGTGGGGGCGTGGCAGGAGAGGCACAATTCAAATCCACGGCCCGTGAAATGGCACTTTACTTGTGAAGACGCAAGGGTGAAACTCCTCTCGACATATCCGAACATTTAAATGTTACATGATACTAGCCCGCCGCCTTCAGGCAGCGGCGTCAAGTTCGTCGATATCGGGGAAGCGTCTTGCAATGATAACATCGCAGTGCTAGAGGCCAACGATCCAAGCGTCAAGTTCGTCGATATCGGGGAAGCGTCTTGCACCAGCGACAAAGCAAGTTATATTATTCATCTTGCAGGAAGAAATATTATGGTCAAATACCGCATTTTGCAATTGGATTTTCTTGGCGTGAACTGTATTCTGGTCTGGGATACGGAGACACGTCGCGCCCTGATTGTCGATCCCGGCAGCAGCGAGTCACGCATCGTCGCCGCCGTGGAGGAGGAACAGCTCCAACCAGAAGGCGTGCTGCTTACCCACGCCCATGTTGACCACCTGGGACGGGTTCCGGAGATTACCCGACGCTACCATATCCCCGTATGGCTGCACCCTTCGGAAATGACGGTATATCGTTCCCGTTTCAATGCTCTGCTGGCCTGGGCGCCAGAGATCCAGGAACTGCCTGAACCAACGACGAAAATGCCCACGGCAGGGCTGACATTCCAGGTGATTCATACTCCGGGACACACGCCGGGCGGCGTCTGCTACCATTTTCCAGCCGAAGAATTCCTGCTCACGGGCGACACCCTTTTTGCCGGCTCCTATGGGAGAACGGATTTTCCGGGAGGAGACCAAGAAGCCATCTTCACTTCCATCCGCGAAAAACTGCTCACTCTGCCAGCTGAGACGCTGGTCATCCCAGGCCATGGTCCCACGACCACCATTGCCAACGAACGCCACAACCCTTTGTTCAACGACTAAAAGGAAATACGCATGTCACGCAAACGCATTCTTTCTGGTGTACAATCCTCTGGCACGCTGCACATCGGCAACTACTTTGGCATGATGCGCCCCTCGCTTCAGCTTCAGGAGGAGAACGACTGCTACTATTTCATCGCCAATTTCCATGCCCTGACCTCCCAGCCTGACCCGGAACAACTGCGGCAGCGCACCTACAATGTGGCGCTGGATTTCCTCGCCTGCGGGCTTGACCCTGCCAAGACGGTGTTCTTTCGCCAGTCGGACGTTCCGCAGGTGCAGGAATTGGCGTGGCTGCTCTCCTGCATCTGCCCGATGGGGTTGCTGCAACGCTGCCACAGCTACAAGGAGAAGGTGGAGCGCGGCTTGAGCGCCGACCACGGCCTGTTCGCATATCCCGTGCTGATGGCCGCCGACATCCTGATGTACGACGCAGACCTGGTACCGGTCGGCAAAGACCAGAAACAGCACCTGGAGGTCACACGCGACCTGGCCATTCGGTTCAATGAACGCTACGGCTCTGCCCAAAAGCCCATTTTCAACATTCCCGACGCACTCATCGCCGAGGAGGTCGCCGTCATTCCTGGTCTGGACGGCCAGAAGATGTCCAAATCCTATGGCAATACCATCGAGATTTTCGGGGAAGGCAAGCCCATCCGCAAGAAGTTCATGAGCATCAAGACCGACTCCACGCCAGTCGAGGAGCCCAAGGACCCCGACAAGTGCAATGTCTTTCTGCTGTACAAGCTGATGGCCACCCCAGAGGAGACTGCCGAGCTCCGTGAAATGTACCTCAAGGGCGGCATGGGCTACGGAACCGCTAAACAGATGCTCTACGATAAGTATATCGAATATTTCGCGCCAATGCGCGAAAAACGCCGCGAACTGGAGTCCAACCCCAAACTGGTCGAGGACATCCTCCAGGACGGCGCAACCCGCGCCCGCAAAGTCGCCGAAGTCACGCTTCAACGCGCCCGCGCCGCCGTCGGCCTGGAATAGTTTTCCGAAAAACGGAAGGGCAACGGACTCAGGGGTTCCGTCGCCCATCTGCCCGCAAAAACGCCAAGAGCTACCCAGTTAGACTCTAGAAGTCACCAGACACCAAATGCAAGGCAAGTGCCTTGACTGCCGCGATGTCCTCGACGGTGGGCGGGACAGGCGCAAAGCGCAGTTCATCGACCCGATTCAGCATTGATTCCCCCAGTTCATTGGCGAGCTTGGAACGGAAAAACAACAGGGCCTCATGCAATTCCTGGGGAGTATTGGCGGCGCGGACTCGACGCCAGGCCCGCTGCTTTGGCGAAAGCCAATGCAGCAGCCGCCAGAGAGCATACAGGAATACAGGTATGGCCCAGAGCCGTGAAAAATGCCTCTTTTGCACGGACGGTTCCGGCAACTTCGACCAGATTGGTTGCAGGTCAGTCTGCTCAACAGGTACGTATTCTGGACTATGAAGTTCCAGACGGGAAGGCAGATAGATAGCCCAAAGCGCCTTGTCCAAAGGCTCCCGAACCACCGGCCAGGCGGTCATTTCCGCCTGCCATGCCAGGCCATTGAAACGCAGCCCAGTGCAACGCCAGCACAATGGCCAGCGAACCTCCCATCCAGTCTGACTCATACAATGGAAGAGCTGTGTGGATGGTGCCTTCAAGCCACCCGCCGCCCGCAACTGCAAATGGCAAACCTGGCCAGGACGAGTGGCGTTTGCAGGAGTCCAGTCCCCTGCCGTCACTTGCGGCACACGGCATCTGACCGCCACTCCAACCCAGGTCAGCGACAGTGCGACCGCCACCAGCAGTATGGATGCCCTCATTTGCCGCCTTGCTGCTTTTTCCATCATGACCACCCTCCCCTTTTGTTGCGGCGAAAATAGTTCAGAAGCGGCGTCAGAGGGGATGTCCCTGATGGCAGGTCAACCATATCCGCTTTGCAGTCGGTCAACTCGGGCTGAACAATGCGTCGGGAGCAATCCAATAGAAGACGCTCACCGCTCTCCGCATCCTCAAACTCGAAACATCCTTGCTTCGGCAAGGGCAGAT
>JAFRLP010000310.1 GCA_017431185.1 Victivallales bacterium
CAGCGCAAAAAACCAGGAGAAGCCGTCCAGTGCCATCCCCCTGCAAGGCGATTTGCCCACGGGCAAAAGTTGGCACGCCTTTTGCTTTGTAAGGAATTGTCATTGCCGAACAGGCAAAGAGAACATTCACCATCAACCAAAGGAGACACCAGTATGTTCAAGCACTATTCGCATTCCATTTTGAATCCATGGCATGAGATCAACGATTTGGCCGACACTTTCGGTCGTGCGTTTGGCTTCTACCCGGACTACACCCCGAAGTTCGACTATCCGCCAGTCAATGTCTGGAAAGGCGAGAACGAGATTCGTCTGCAAATCAAATTGCCAGGCATCAAGGCCGAGGACATTGAGGTCAACATCAACCATGACACGCTCACCATCAAAGGCGAGCGCAAAGCCGACGAGATTCCCGCCGGCACCAAACTCACCCGCAGCGAAAGGCTTTCCGGAAGTTTCAGCCGCAGTTTCGCTCTCCCCTTCCCCGTGGAAAACGATGCGGTGCAGGCCAATTACCGGGATGGCATCCTGACCATTTCCCTGCCCAAGGCGAAGGCCAGCCAGCCCCGCAAAATCTGTGTCGCAGGCTTGTGATTCCGAATTTTGCACTCCCTCAACGAACCATATCACCCCAAAAAAAGAAAGGAGCACAACAATGAACGAGAATCAGGTTACCAAAAAGAGTGACAATGGCGTGGTGATTTCCCCCCGTGTCGATATCACCGAGAACGAGAAAGAGGTCCTGCTCGTGGCCGACATGCCAGGCGTCGGGCAGAATGGCGTGGATGTGGATTTGGAGCGCAATGTCCAGACCATCAAGGGTACGCGCACCGCCGAAGTGATGGAGGGCTTTGAACTGACCAACGCCGAGTTCCAGCCTGTGTACAGCTACGAGCGTCAATTCACCCTGGGAGACACCATTGACCGTGAGAACATCTCCGCCTCCATGAAGGATGGCGTGCTCCGCCTTGTCCTGCCCAAGGTCGCCGAGGCTGCACCTCGCCGCATTGTCGTCAAGTCCGAATAAAACACAGTTCCCAATCCTACTCCAGTAAAACCTCCCCCCTGGAATTTTCTCCAGGGGGGAGTTTTTTGTGGCCATTCAGCGAAGATAAGGGCACTTGCAGTTTGCAAAGACGATTTATGAGGTTATACTTATTCCGTGAAACCCAATCTTCCAACCAGCCTCTGCCCCATGTATCTCCGCACCATCCTTCTGCTCATCTGCTCCAACTGTTTCATGACTTTCGCCTGGTACGGACATCTGCGGAACATGGCTGACCGCAAGTGGTACGTGGCTGCGCTGGTCAGTTGGGGCATCGCCCTGTTCGAGTATCTTCTGCAAGTGCCGGCGAACCGCCTTGGCCATCAGGTGATGAACGTCGCCCAGTTGAAAATCCTTCAGGAGGTCATTACCTTATCTGTTTTCGTGCCCTTCTCCTTCCTGTTTCTGAAGGAGAAACTCAACTGGAATTTCCTCTGGGCGGGACTTTGCATGGTAGGCGCCGTCTATTTCATGTTCCGCAAGTGAGGCCCGTCGATGAAAACACTCCATGTGGCGGGCGGGAGCAGAATCGATGGCTCCATCAGACTGGGCGGCAACAAGAACGCAGCCCTGCCGATGCTGGTGGCGGCCATCCTGACCGATGAGCCACTGCTGCTTCATAACGTTCCTGACATCATTGATGTCCAGAGGATGCTGGATATCGCACAGGCCATCGGCGTGCGTGTGCGCCGAACCAAAACCACCCTGGAACTCTGCGCCAAGGACATTTCCACTGGCGATTTGCCTTCCGCCCCATGCAGGGAGGTGCGAACATCCCTGCTGTTCGCTGGTCCTCTGACCGCCCGACATGGGCAGGCGCAACTTCCCCCGCCTGGCGGAGATGTCATCGGACGACGGAGGCTCGACGGCCATTTCTACGGTCTCCGCAAACTAGGACTGCAAATTCACGCCGATTACCAAGGCTTCCAGTTCAAGCGGACACGCCATTTCGCAGGGGCCGAAATCTTCCTGGACGAGGCGAGCGTGACAGCCACCGAGCACCTCCTGCTCACGGCGGTTCTGGCGCCAGGAACTACCATCATCCGCAATGCGGCATGCGAACCGCATGTCTGCCAATTGGCGCAATTGCTCAACGCGATGGGGGCGCGCATCAGCGGAGTGGAGTCCAACATCCTCACCATCGAGGGCGTCACGCGACTCCATGGGGCGGAGATGACCATCGAGTCCGACCATGTGGAGGCGGCCAGTTTCCTTTCGCTCTGCGCGGTGACAGGCGGGCAAATCGAACTGACTGGCCAAATGCTTCCCCATCACTACTGGATGACCAGAAGGGTGTTTGAGCGATTTAGCCTGCCCTTCACCCTGCGTCCCAACGCCATCACCATGAAAGTGCCGCGTCCCCCGCGTCTGGTCAAGGACATGGGCAACGCCATACCAGTCATAGCGGACGGCCCCTGGCCGCAGTTCCCAAGTGACATGATGAGCTGCCTGATTGTGGTTGCCACGCAGGCCAAGGGAACCTGCCTGTTTTTCGAGAAGATGTTCGAGAGCCGTCTGCATTTTGTGGACAGGCTCAACATGATGGGAGCCAATGCGGTCATCTGCGACCCGCACCGTGTGGTCATTTCAGGACCTGCACGGCTTCATGCCATCGAGATGGCCAGCCCCGACATTCGGGCTGGCATGGCGATGGTTCTGGCGGGGGCCTGCGCCGAAGGCGTCTCCGCCATCCACAGCGCCGAAACCATCTATCGTGGCTACAGCGACCTGCCTGCCAAATTGGCAGCCCTGGGCGTGAAGGCATGGGAGAGTGACTGATGGGCGCCCCCGCTCCCCTGGAACTACTGCATCTGGCGTTGCGCGGAGAGCAGATTGACGCGCAGTTTCGCCCCTGGTGGAGCCTGCTTTCCCTGCGTGCAGGGCTGGGACGGGTGCTGCTGGCGTCTCCCGACACCCGTGCCAGATTGGAGACCGCCTTGCGGCTGGCGGATAGCCAGGGCATTGCCTGCCGTATTCTGGGCTCTGGCACGAATCTGGTCGGTTCGGACAGCGACTGCCCCGATTTGGCAATCCGTCTGGGCGGTCATTTTCGGGACATCACGCGGACTGGGGCGGAATTCCAGGCGGGGACTGGTTTGTCCCTGCTCCAATTTCTGACCTTCGCCGCACGTCAAGGCTATGGCGGAATTTCAGCCCTGAGCGGCATTCCCGGCACATTGGGCGGCGCTGCTGCTATGAACGCCGGCTCCTTAGGAGTGGAATTCGGGCCGCACCTCACGGGACTGGATGGCTATGCCTTGGATGGACAGCGCTGGGAGATGCACCCCTCTCCGCAGGATTGGGGATACCGCCAATCGCCTGTCCCTGCCAACGTCGTGGTCACGGCTGTGACCATACGCCTGAAGGAGGTGATGCCGCACGAGGAACTGGGGCTCATCAAGAGCGAACTTCATCGTCGTGCCAAGGTCACGCCCCAAGGGCACTCCGCAGGCTCGGTGTTCCGCAATCCATCTCCTGAACGACCCGCGGGGCTCCTGCTGGAACAGGCTGGATGCAAGGGTCTTCGGCGGAACAACGTGCTGGTCAGTCCGCAGCACGCCAACTGGCTGGTGGTGTCTGGGGACAATCCCGCCACCGCGTCCGACTGCCGCTGGCTCTGCGAGGAAATGGTTCGCAGAGTGCAGGAAAACTTCGGGATTACCCTGCAATCCGAGTGGCGATGGCAATAAAAGATTTCCCTCAAAAAACAGACCATTCAATTCATGAACAAGATTTGGAAAGCGATGATGATTCCTGTTGTTTGCGCAGCCATGGGACAAAGCGTTGAACTGATTCGGGACGGCAAGCCCTGCGCGGAGATTGTGGTTGCCGAAAACGCCGACGAGCCGATTCGGCTGGCAGCCCAGGACTTGCAGTACTACCTGGCCAAAATGTCTGGGGCGGAACTGCCGATTGTCACGGCTGACCAGAGCAAAGGGGAGAGGCGCATCTGCGTCGGGGAAAGCGCCTGCACTCGCCTGGACTGGTATCGTCCGGCGACCTTCAAGACCTCAGGGTTCGAGATTCGTGTGCAGAACAATGTGGTCATCCTGGCAGGCTTGGAAAGGCGAGCAGTCACCCCATCGACCCCATGCGCAGGGGAACTGCACCCCCAAAGCCAACGGCGCACAGCGGCCTCCGCCCCTGGGCAGGACGAAGGTGACTGCGGGGCCAGCCATGCGGTGACCGCCTTGCTGGAACTGCTGGGCGTGCGCTTCTATGCCCCATGCGAGGACGGCGCCATCATTCCGCGGCAGACCACCGTCACGGTGCCGTGGATGAGCCATTTTCAGGAGGCCGCGTTTGCCCGCCGTCAGTTCCAGGTGGACGCATCCTCGGAGAGCAATCCAGAGGTGCGCCGCTGGCTGCGCCGTCTGCAAGGCGGTTCATCCGTCGAGCCAACGGCTGTTCTTCCCCTTTCAGCGGTCTTTAGGCAACTGGACAACGTGCCAGACGACTGGCAGGCCAAAGACCGCCAGGGACGTCCCCTGATGACTTCGGATGGCCACCCATTTCCCAGATTCGCCCAGCCAGGCTTTCAGCAGGCGTGTGTCAAACTCATTCGGCAGACACTGGAGGCGTCGCCTGGCCTGAAACGCCTGGAGTTGGCGTTGCCGATGCTCCGAGGGGATTGCGACAGCAGTGACTATGACGCCTGGCTGACCAAGAGAGTTTACCCGCAGCCGGTGGCCAGCGATATCATGGTTTCGTTCTTTGCGGCGGTTGCGCGTGAGGTCGGCAAGACCCATCCCGACTGTCTGCTGGTATGCCAGGGTGCGCCGGACAACGTTTTGCCGTCCCCCGACATTTGCGAGAATCTTCCCGCCAATCTGCTTCTTCAGCCCGTCGGTTGCGGGGCTGTGCTGTATGGCAATCCGGATGTGCGGAAGAAATACCAGAAAAAACTTGCTGGCCTGGCGGAATTGAAGGAGGGGAAGGAAATGCAGCAGGTGGAGTGGTGGGACGAACCCGCCTTGCCAGGCGTCCCCAGGCAGGGCTTCTGGTTCATGCATGGTCTGCAAAAGATTCGCCAGGAGCAGATGAATCTGCTCAACGGTTTCCGCATGGTTCTGGGAAACGGCCTTTCCGAAATCTCGCTGACCCACCTGATGTACTATGTCAACGGCAAACTGCTCTGGAATCCAGAACTCGACCTGAATGCCTTGCTGGAGGAGTATTGCCTCCTCTGGTTCGGATCTGCCGCCATTCAGATGAAGTCCTTTTTCCAGTTCGCCGAAAGCATCGCGGAGCGGACAGCCAAGCGTTCCATCTCGCCTTTTACAGGGCAACTCTTGGAGGAAGACCTGCCAATCGTGTTTGAATTGCTGGCGAAGGCGAAGGAACAGACCCAGGCTGACACGGTGTACCGTCGCAGAGTGGAGGAACTGGAACGCTCGCTTGCCCCGATGAAGCGCGTCTTTGACCGCTTCACCCCAGGCAACGTCGAGATTCCTGGCACAGTCCTGCCAAATCAGACGGTCTGTGACGGCAATCTCGACAAATACCAGCACTGGTTCAGGCTGCCGGGAGAAAATGAACAGGAACGAACGGAGTTCGCTTTGGCTGTGCCCGACAGCCGCAACCGCCTGTTTGTCGCTTTCCGCTGTTTTGAGCCCAATGTCGGTGCGGTTCCTCAAACAACGCCGGACGCCCCCGCGCTGTTCCAAGCCCCCCATGTCAGCCTCTCCTTCGCCAACCCCTATCGGAACACCTATACGGTTTCGGTCAATCCTGGCGGAAGTTTCTGCGACTCCTCGACCGACCCAGAGGAACTGGCGGCCAATGGCGACTGCCTGGGCTGGAATCCGCAGACCGTCACCTGGGCGAAGCGTATGCCTGACCATTGGGAGGCGGAGGTGGAATTCACCCTCTCTGGCTGCGGAAAACTCCCCGACTGGTCTGACGCCTGGAGAATCGGTGTGACCCGCACCCGTCTGATCAACGGCAAACCGCAATCCAATGCCTGGACGGACGGCAAGTTCATGCTTCCTCGTTGCAACTCACGCGGCGCCTTCGTCTATGAAAATTACGCAGTCCCCTCGAAAATACCTGGCACACCGGACGAATGCGCCTACATGGTTCGCCGTGCCACGACCCCTGTTGAACTTTCGGCGGACTGGGACTCCCCATGCTGGAGGGATGTTCCCGTGATGCAGATGGGCTGGGAGATGGTCAACAGCAGGTCGGAGACGAAGTTCCTGCCTGCACCCCAGGCGAAAATCCAATACGATGACCAATTCCTCTACGTCCTGTACCAGGTGAGGGACAACTTCATCCGCGGGACGTTCAAGAACGACCAGGATATGGTCTGCCTGGACAGTTGCATGGAGTTCTTTGTCCAGCCGACGCGACCTGGGCCATACTACAATTTCGAGTGCAACTGCATTGGCACCCTGCTGCTGTATGAGGTGACGCCGCAGGACGGTCGCAATGTGTTCTCCCCGCTCCCGCTGGAGGAATTGAAGGCGGTGCAGCGCTTCGCGACTCTGCCGCGCAACCTCTCAGGCGAACTCCAGGAACCTGTGACCTGGCGCCTGGGGCTGAAAATCCCCCTGGAGATGTTCTGCCGTCGCACGGGTGTGGAACTCCCCCTCTCTGGCCAGGTCTGGCGCGCCAATGTCTATAAATGCGCGGACTGGACAAGCAATCCCCGCTGGCTGATGTGGAAGAAAAACCGCACCTTCCATGCTCCAGATGGCTTCGGGACCCTGATTTTCGAATGAGAGACCGCTGGAGAATAGAGGCGACTGTTTCAGATCTGTCTTGACGGGCGCTGAAATAGCCAAACCACCGCCGTATGAAAAGAGACACGACATTGACGAAAAAACAACAGGGGACGGTTCGCCATCTGCGCCTCCGTAGGTATGCAAAGGAGGACTTTCTCTCCGCCATGAATGTCGTGCATCTCATGGATGACGCATCCGAGGACGGCTTTTCCAGGACTCTGCCTCATACCCACGACTGCTATGAGCTGGTCGTGGTGCTTCGCGGCGCAGGAACACACCACATCAATCAGCAGGAACTGCCCATCCGACCTGGAAACATCTATCTGCTTTGCCCGAAGGAATGCCATTACTATCGTTACACGGAGCCGCTTTCGCTGCTGACCTTCATGTTCAACGCGAAAATCATCCGTCCGCTTCGCTCCAGACTGGCCGAACTGCCAGGGTTTTCAAGACTGTTTCTGCTGGACGGGCATGCTGTCCATGAAGAACTCTCCGTCGCGCCAGGGGTGGTGGCTGAAATCAACCTTCTCCTGAACACGCTTGACATGGATAGCCATTCCGACGAACCAGGGCGTGAACTCTCCCAGATGCTCAATCTGACCAAGGTGCTTCTGCTGATTCTGCAGAACGAACAAGGAGGGAGCGCCAGTGCGCGAAACACCATGGACATCGGCTGCGCCGTCTCCTATATGCTGAAGAATTTCCACCAGGAAATCACCTTGGAGCGACTGGCACGGATGACCAATTCCTCCGTCAGCACCTTCAGTCGCAAGTTCCAGCGCGAATTCCAGATGTCCCCCATGCAGTGGCTCATGAAGTTGCGCATCACCAAATCCATGAATCTCCTCATGTGCTCCGACATGAGAATCAAGGAGGTCGCCACCGCGGTCGGATTTCCGAACAGCCTCTATTTTTCACGGCAATTCCGAAAGGCCATCGGCTGCACTCCAAAGGCATATCGCAGGAATGTGCATGGCCCCCTGGAGGTCATCCAGGGAGAGCGCATTCTGAGGGGCATCAAAGACCTGGAGTACTGAAGCGCCATTCCGTCAAAGGCGCTCTTCGGGAACAGTGTCATTGTCCCCATACGCCTTCTGGTAGTCGAAGCCTGCATGACGGTATTCGAGCGCCGTCTTGTCCTGCCACAGGTAGCTGTATCGCGCAACATCGTCTATCCGATACTGGATGATGGCGGCTGGCGCCTGGAAACAGCAACTGCTCAACGCCAGCATGCCCCCTGCATCCGCACGCGAATTGACGATGGAGGGTTCGTCCCGCAACTCGACGGTTGACGCGAAATAACCGTCTTTTCTGAGATAGAGAAGCCCGTGGTTCTGCTCGACCAGGTTCCATTTCCCGTCGAAGAAAATCTCCGTCTGCGAATGGCCATGGGCGAAATAGACGGGGTCCGTGAAGATGAAGATTGGGCGCGCTGGCATGCCGCATATCTGGCAAAGAAACGTGAGGGCGCGGGATATCTCGTTGCACATGTGCCAGCTTTTCTTGATGACCTCCTCCTCCGTTCCGCCCAGAAATCTGGGATAGAGCATGGTGTTTCCCCTGTACGGGCTCTTCTTCGGATTGGCGATGAACTTCACCAGAGCCAGCGCCTTCTCACGGTCCGTGCGGCATCCCCGCGTCGTCTCCTGGGCGACCTGCTCCAGAAAGGGACGCGACCCGGGTCGATAGACTGGAAGTTTCGCCGCCTCCGCGCCATACAGGTATCCTTCCGTTTCGGGGAGAATGGCAATCATCTCGTCGTGGAACATGTAATCCACCGTATGCCTATGATAGGCGTTGAGCGCCGAATAATAATGGTAGATGGCACGGTCATGCGGGTCAGGCCAGGCATTCCGCCCCCGAAAACGTTCCAGATTGGCGGGCGCGGGGCAGGAAACGGGCTTCAGCGGCGGCGGCGTCATCTTCGCGGCGTTCTCCTGGCGCGGCAACTCAACCTGCGCCGTCAATTCATCCAGACGCGCACGCACCGCCAGGCACTGCTCGACGGCTGTGGAGGTCGCCAAGTCAAACCGCTTGGCGACCTCCAAGGGAGTCGGAGGCCATCCTCGCTCAATGGCCGTCTGTTGAAAAAACGTGAAAATCGCATCAAAATCGCATTTCATGAAGACGCTCCTACGAAACTCGGGTGGGCTGAGGACATTTTGCTCGCTAGGCTGGCAACAGGCTCCCTTGCTACCCCTTTGTGTTTCCTTCATTGTGATGAAGAGGGCGGGGAATCCATTCCAGCTTACTCCTGCCAACAGGCAGTTCGCGCGATGTTCCGTCGGGCAGGACAGCCGTTGACGGAAGGCCTGGCGGCACCACGACCTCCCATGAAAGCGTCCCATTCCCATCCATCCTCCAGGCGCTCTCGATGTGTCCGTATGGCGAATCGAATCTGGCGGCGACAGGCGAGAAACGCACATCGGGGATAATCTTCAAGGTCAGCCGTTCATGGGTGTAGCGAATGCCGCCGATGAAGCAGGTCAGGAAGCGGGCGACCGTCCCGTATGCATAATGGTTGAAACTGTTCATGGAGACATCCCCGAAACCGTCCTTCTCCGTGTAGCTGTTCCAGGATTCCCACATCGTGGTTGCGCCCTGTCGGACAATGTAGAGCCAGGAGGGATATTCCTCCTGGAGCAGCAAATCGCAGGCGACCTGCTCCTGGCCATGCTCGGCCAGTGTCTCCAGAATGAGCGCCGTCCCCATAAATCCCGTCGAGAGATGACAGCCCCTCTGGCGAATGCACTCCTTCAGGTCGGAGATTGCCGCCTCCTGCTCCGAATCCTCCAGCATCCCGAAGGTGAGGGAGAGCAGGCAGGCCGTTTGCGTCCTCTGAAGACAATGGCCGTTTGCGTCCAGGAATTCCTTTCGAAAGGCTTCCCGAATTCTCCTGAACAGTACCAAATAGCGTTCGGAATCCGCCTTGTTTCCCAGGATACTCGCTATCTCCGAGAGCAGCCTTGCGCAGCGGGCGAAATAGGCTGTCGCCACCAGAGCCGTGTCGGTCTTCTCAAAGGCCAGCCAGTCGCCGAACTGGTGTGTGCGGATGATGAGCCGTTCGGAGGTGGCCTCCTGGTAGGCCAGGGAGCGCTTCATGGCGTCGTAGTTCTCCCGAAGAATCGTTGTCCAGCCGTAAATGCGATGGAGATTGTAGGGAATGAGGATGATGGCGTCCCCCCAGGCCGCGGCGCCGTCGTGGATATTCAGGATGGCCGGGGCCATGCTGGGAGCCGCCCCCTCTGGCGTGAAGCCCTCGCGGATGTCCCGCAGGTATTTTCGGTAGAATGCGCAGCATTCCATGTTCATCATCGCCGTCGCCGAGAAAATCTGGGCGTCTCCAGTCCAGCCGATGCGTTCGTCCCGTTGCGGGCAGTCTGTGGGCAGTTCGAGGAAATTTCCCTTCTGCCCCCAGAGGGCATTGAGCCAAAGACGGTTCACGAGGGGATTTCCGCAGGAGAATGCACCGCATTCTGGCAGGTCGCTGTGGATGACCAGCCCCGTGACCTCCACCTCCTCGGGACCCTTTTGCAGGAACTGGAAGCCGTCTATCTGGAGGTATCTGAAGCCGTGGAACGTGAATTTCGGGGTGAAATCGTTCTGGCCGTCCACGCAGATGAAGCTGTCTTCGCACCGTGCGCAGCGGTAGTTGAGATTGTAGAGCGTGCCGTCCGAATCCAGCATTTCCGCCATGCGGAAGCGGTAGAGACGCCCCTTCTGTCCAGGGAAGCGGACTCGGTATGTTCCAGTGAAGTTCTGCCCGAAATCCCAGATGAAGGTGTCCTTCTTCGGATTCAGAATTTGAACAGGCTGCAGTTCCTGAATGACGCGCACGGGCGGCGCCGTCCTCGGAATCAGCGGGATTTCCTCCAGGACAGGTCCGCTGTCAGCGGGCGGAATCCATCCTGTCGCATCAAAGCCGTGCGTGTCCCATCCAGGCATCTCCTGGCGGGCGTCAACCGTCTCCCCGTCATAGAGGTCGCTGGCCAGAATGGAGCCTGTGGCGCACCGCCAGCTACTGTCGGTGACCACCGCCTCCCGCGAACCGTCGCCATAGGTGAGTTCCAGGCGCGCCAGAAGTTCGGGGTGGGGATGATAGACATTCCGCATCCGAAAGGTAGTCAGGTTGCCGCAGCACCATCCGTCGGCCAGAATCGCGCCGATGACATGCGCGCCTGGCGTCATGCGCTCCGTCACATCGTATGTCATGAAGGGAATCTGCTGCCGAAAATCGACCCATCCCGGGGCCAGCATGTCCGACGACACGGGCGCGCCGTCCAGATGCGCCTCAAGGACGCCTCGGGCGGTAATGTAGAGCCGTGCCTTCCGAATCCCCTCACGCACGATGAATTCCCTGCGAAAACAGGGTGAGGGCGCCGTGGTCGAGTAGTTGTTTCTGTCGTACCAGAGCCAATGGGCCTCTCCCCAATCCCGATTCTCCAGCAGGGAGACCTCCACCTGTATCGGCTCGGAGAACTCGGAGGGTTTTCCCGTCTGGTCGAAAATCTGGACGCGAAGGGTGAATTCATCACGCGAGGCCAGCGGCGCCCCTCCCCAGGGAATCCAATGGCAGCGCGAACTTTCCACCTTTCCCGAATCCCACCAGACTCCCTTTGTTCCCTCCGCAAGGATGCGGTAGGAACTCTGCCTGAACTCGGGGTCGTCCGTCTCGACGCGCCAGGAAATCTCTGGTGTGCTGGATGCTATGAAGACGCGGGCGCCCTGCCTGGCGTCCACCTGTATGTCAATGGGTCGCATGAAAATCGAAGGGAATCAGTTCCTATTCAGTCCCCGAAGTTCATTTCCAGGTGAAAATCATCGTGGACGCTTTGGGAAGCACCGTCTCGAAACATGCATCCTTCACGGAGAGGCGTTTGCCCGAAATCTCCTCTGTCACCTCCGTCGTGCCAACTGGCACCGCAAACCGCCGAGGGCCTCCCGAATGGGTGTGGACGGTGGCGATTCCACGCGCCGCGTATGTGACATCCCCTGGAAACTCGTTGAAAATGCGGATTCCCGCCGAGGCGGCGATGCCCCGCAGCACCCGTGCGCTCAGACCAGGCGATGAGCAGTAGATGGATGTCCACTCTCCATGTTCTTTCCTGACCATCCCCGGAAGTTCCCCGCCGTCCAGCGTGAAGAGAACTGACGTGCCTTGCGAGGGCTTCGGATAGATGAAGAACTCTGTCGCCTCCGCAAATCCAAAGGTGTAGTAGTCGGGTACCCCCCTCAGAATCGGGTCCGAGACTTGTGTGCGCCGCAGCGCACGCCTTTGCATTCCCCGCTGCACTTCCACCCCAAATCCGGCGGCGCGCCCCGCGTTCCCGAAGTCAAGACGTCCGTCGCGATAGACCCCGCTGCTGTACAGGAAAACGAGAGTCCGCCCGTTCTTTTTCAGCCGTTTCTCCAAAAACTCCTCCTGCTTCTCCGTGAAATTGGTCACAGTCGGCGTGAAGACGATGCACCTGTACGGCTCCAGTCTCTCCAAATCCTCCAGCAGATACCAGTGGACGCCCGCGCCAGTCCTCAAAAGATGCGGATAGATGCCCACCAGGTTCAGAAACAGCCGCTGGTCATACGCGGTGTGGTGAATCGCCTTCTCGTCCAGCACAACGGCAATCGCATTGGACTCATCCTGGCGGAGGCGGTTCTCCCGCGTGAATCGCGCCGCCATCTGAAGGCAATTCTCGAAGACTGCGCACAGACGGCTGTCGTATGGAAGCCATCCCTCGCCGAAATCCTGCCAGGCCAGCCCCGCCCCCATTGTCAGCGCGTAGGCGAATTCCCGCTCGATGACGCTGCGCGATTCACGGAGAGTCTCCGCGCGTCCGCTTTTGTCCCAGGAGTGAAGTAGGCGATTGTCCGCCTCGTCCATATAGAGCTTCCCGTGCTTGCGCAGGGAGGCCAGGGGAAGCATTGCCCCCGAAGCGCCTCCTGGTGCCCGGTCGTCATATCGGCATGGCGAGAAGAGATAGTCCACGTCCGGGCTTTCCAGAACCTGGCTCAGCGCATGGTGCCCGGAGAAGGGACCGCCATACGGTCCAGCGACGTACAGGCTGTATCCGTAATAGACCCCCGCCAGCAGCCGCCCATCGGAGGACTGCTTGACGGCATGGCAGACGCGGAGGATGCTGTCCGCGACCGTCCTGTTCAGGAACTCCCGCATGTCCATGATGGCCTGCTCCTTTTCGGGCGAAAGAAAGTCATGCAGTTCACGGGCCAGGCGCTCCTTTTTCGAGGGTATCGTGACTTGCTCCCAACTGGCGAAATTCTTCCGCCAGGCGGTGTTTGCCGCCGCAAGCGAACCGTATTTCCTCTTTGCGAACTCACGGAAGCCGACCTGGAACGGATTGGAATAGTCCATGAACCCCTTTGCCTGGCTTCCCCAGTACATCCATTCATGGCTCAGGCCGCAGCATGGCATCACGCCGATGATGCGCTCTGCGTATGGAGAATCCCGGAAATGCTCCACCAGCCGCGTCGCCGCCTCGGCGACCTTTTCCCGCCATGCCTCCGAGGCCATGCTGGCGACGATGTTCGTCGCCAGATAGGTACCGGACTGCACGCTGCCATCGGCGTCCTTCGCCCAGCACTCCGGATGCCTGAGAATCCACTCGCGGAGCGGCCCCCTGCAGCCAGAGGTGTCCAATGTGTGATGGAGATTGACATACGCCTCCGGATGGCGGGTGAAATAACTCATGAAGAAGGTGTCCATCGCCGTGAAGTCGTAGGTTCCGTCCGCGCGGAGATGCCATTTGCCGGCGATGAGGTCCATGATGGGCGTGGCGGTCGAATGGACCCGCTCCACAATGTCCAGGCTCTCCTCGGTAGTGAACTGGGTATGCACCCCGTGGGTGAAGCGCACGGCGGGATACTCCGCACCGTTCACCACGAAGCGCGGCACCTCCTCATTGCCAGTCAATTTCACAGACGGAAGTTCCGTCCTCTGCTCGTCGATGACCTCTACCTCTTTCTCCAGGAAATTCCCCGATTTGTTCAATGAGAATCCCGCAGGTGCCGAAACCAGTGTCAGGCGGTCCGCATAGACGCGGAAGGTGTAGCGCCCCTTGCGCAGATATCGGGGATTCAACTGGAAGGAAAGACGCTGGGGCCCTTTCGACATCATCTCTGGAGTCAGCCAAATGCGCCTGAACTTGACGGTCACCGCACACGCCTCTTCAATGAGGTGGAAGTGAAGCGATGCCCCCGCCAGAACCCCGTCATGCCCCGTCATTGGACGCAGTGTCATGTCGGCTGAGACCTCGACGGGCTTCGCGGTCGAGAGGTGGCTTGGAAACGAGAGATTGGAAAGCGCCATCTCGCCTCCCGTTCCGAAGAAGCGATAGGGGAGGCGGCAGAACGAACCTGGCGTCGCCTGGCCACGCAGGCGCGCCTTGCGCCAGCCTTTGTCATCGAAATCGGGGGCTTGCCAGCCCTCGTCGCCCTGGTCGCTCACCTTCCAGCGTTCATCCGTTCCCCCGCGCTGGAAGCGGCTCTCGTCCTTTCCCTGATGGACGACCAGGATGTCCGCGTTGAGGCCACCAGGATTCGAGGTGTTGACGACCTCAATCGCCAGCAGGTTCCTGCCTTGCCTCAAGTGGGGCTTCAGTTCGTAGATGGCGGCCCAAGTCCATCTGGGACTCCAGTAGGCTCTCGTCAGCCGCGTTCCGTTGAGGAAAACCGCCGTTGCGTCGGAGGGAATCTCGCCAGTCATGTTGCGGGTCACCACCTGAAGAACCACACGCTCGACCTCCTGCGGATTCTGCACCTGGAAGGTTTTTCTGAAATGAATGGGCTTCCCCTCGCTGTTCATGTTCGCGGGGTCCCATATCCAGGACGAGTGGTTCCACCAGCGGAAATTCTCCGAGGATGGCCTGATTTCCGTCGCCTCCAGCGCGTCAAAATCGGAGTCGCCTCCGTTCCCCTCCAACTGAAGCAGGACATACGCCGTTCCCTTCGGAGGCTTTAAGGTAAACTGCGAGCGGCTCCACGACTTGCCCGCAGCCAGCGGATGCACCTCTTGGGAAATTTCCTTCTCGAAGATGTCCTTGTGGATGAGGCGCAGCTTCCCGCCCCGCTCGAGCCGATGCGAGAGCGCCAGGGAGACATCGTACTCGTGCTTACGCTCGAACTCCTGGCAGGCACGGGCCTCCCCCCGCAGACGCAACGCCCATTTCCCCTTGACGGCCTCCTGATGCCGTTCCGCCTCCCCGCAGACGCTCCAGCCAGCCAACGGCGACTCCTTCACAGGCAGGACAGTCTCAAAAGAGCCGTTCTCAAGCATTCCGCCCGATCCGTCGCTGAAAAACAACTGCCGAACCGTCGCATTGTCAAGGTCACGGACAATCGGATGAAGGCGTATTCTGCGGATGGTTCCCCTCCACGCCTTGTGAGAGCGGCAGTCAACACGCCCTGTGCAGACAATCTCCGAACCCTTCAGGGGAAAGCGGATGCAGCGTTCCTCGGAGTACTCTTCGCCGTCATGCGCAAAATAGAGGCGTGCCGAGGCGTATTCCGCCGTCGAGATGACGTAGTTCAAAAAGGGGAGTGCTCCCGCGTCCAGTCCATCGGGGAAAACCATCTCCATCCCGTCGGAGACCTGGCCGTGAAGATAGAGCCCCTCGTCAGTCCAGCGGACCTCCGCCTTTTCGGGCAGTTTCCAGGTGGAGCCGTTGCCGCCATGGAGAAAATCCCATCCGGTTTCCGCAAAGAGATGCATGCCCATCAGGCATGCATAAAGTACAAGAAGACGATTCATGGTCATGATTTCATTCACCTCATCGTCATGGTTTAGTTCACCACCGTGTATTGCGTCACCAAGTTGCTGAACCAAACCTTGAAGCCGCCCGCATACCAGGTGCCATAGACCTCCTTGAGACGTTTCACGTCCGTGGCCTCCGCATGGCCGTCCGCCAATGCCGTGTGCAGCCTGTTCGAGTGTGCGGCGAGCATCGTGGAGGTCCCATAGTGCGGATAACGGGACATTCTGGTGGAATTATAGGCTTCGGTGTACATGATGACGCTTGACGGCGCCTTGACGATGCGCTGGTCCAGCACGGAACTGGCGGCTAGGGTATTGCCAGGCCATCTCTTCATCCTGTTCGCGGTGTCATTGTTCGCGTATGGCGAGTAGTCACCGACATACGGAACCGCATAGCACTGGATGTATTTGGAATTCACGTCCGAGGTGACCAGGGCATTCGGACAGATGGTCGCCTTCCGCTCTGGAAAATAGATGCCGATCGGATGCTTGACGGTGTCCAGGTACATGATGTTCCCATCTACCAGCGCCGAAAGCAGATAGCGGCAGGCGGTCTCCGTGGAACCCCACACGTAGTCCGAGGTCTTCATCAGCATGCACCCCTGGTTGTCGTCCGCATAGACCAGCGTCGCCAGGGCGCTCTGCTTCAGGTTGCTGAGGCAAAGCGTGGCCCGAGCCTTCTCGCGCGCCTTGCTCAACGCCGGCAGCAGCATCGAGGCGAGTATGGCGATTATGGCTATGACGACCAACAACTCAATCAGTGTGAAACAAGGGGAAAAAGGGAACATTCGTTGTCTCATGGTGTTGCTCCTTTTGTGGCGGGGAAAAAGCCATTCATTCCAAAACTACAATAAATATACATACAGTCCGCTCGGTTTACAAGAGCATATTTTGGGCAAAAATATGCATTTTCTTGTCAAACGGACTTTGGGAGTTCACGGCACTTTACGCCATCGGAAACTCTGATTTACGGGATTTATCGTATTTTTTTCTTGACAATGGAAAAATGCGTGCTAAATTACTTATACGAATAAGTAAAGGAAAAGCAGATATGACCCAGCGGGAATTCGCGAAAATCCTCTCTGTATCGCAGGCCACGATTTCCATGGCATTGAAGGACAGTCCGGCGATTTCAAAGGAGTTGCGGGACAAGGTCAGGCAAATGGCTGTGGAGGTCGGCTATTCCCCGAATGTCGCGGGGCAGTTGCTGCGCCGCAGAAAGAACAATCTGCTTGGTGTGATATTTCCGAAGGTGCAAACCTCATACTATTCCGATTTTCTGCTGGAAATTTTACTTTGCGCGCAAAAACTCGGCTATC
>JAFRLP010000311.1 GCA_017431185.1 Victivallales bacterium
GGGAGCCCGGCGGGCGGAGCGCGTAGAGGCTGGCAGACCGCGCCCCGCGCGGTCGGGGGGCTTCGGCTCCTCTGGCTTCCGGACTACAGGCGGAACTTGTTCATCATCGCATTCAGCTTCCGGCGCCGGTTGCCCAAATCTTCGCGGGAGTCGCTGGGGTCGAAATTCGCCTCGGCGGCCTTGCCGGTCAAGTGTTCCGCCCGCGAGGGCGCGGTCAGGCTTTCGACGTCCTCCAGAGGCGGCAGTCCGCGGCGGCGCAGTTCCTTATTCACGGCGGCCACCTGCTCGGGGGTGAACTGCATGGACTCGACCTGCGCGCGTGTCAGCCCCTGGGACTCCAGCATTCTGTCGGTCTCGGCGCGCCGCAGTTCCACCTGCGAAATCAGCGCCTGGGACTCCGCGACAGTCCTGCGTATCTTGGCAAGATACGCTCTGGTGTCCGCATCCATTTGATTCCTTTTCGATTCCTTGTCCATGGCAATCTCCAGCTTTTCTCTCAAAAAACGGCGGGACGCATCTTCCGCCTCTGCCCCGTCTGTCAAACTAGTGTCTAATTGCGTGTAATTTTTAAATGTCACTGGGTACCAGGCGAATGGCCGGCAAATCGGGGAAGGGCGGGTCAGCGCGGAAGGGATTGGCAAGCGCCTGCTGAAAGTCCAGCACCCCGTCGAAGTCACGCAGAGAGTCCTGTTCGCTCAGGCCCAGGACTTTGCCGTCGGCCAGGGCAAAGACCAGCCTTCCCAAGTCCATCGTCTCCCGAATTCCCCATTTCGCCAGAATCATGGAGGCAAACGGACCGTAATCCTCCACAGCCAGACGCGCGGCAATCGTGCAGAGTTCCTGTCCCCGGATGTGGGAGAGACGGGTACGGCCTGGGTCCGCGACCGCCCGCGCCACCACCTCCAGGACAAAATAGCAGGCGTCCTCCGTGTAGGGGAAATCCTGCGGAGCGCACAAGTCCCGAATCGCGCTCCGCAGGTCCTTCGGCAGGTCAGGCGCGCTCATGCCTTCGGAGACGGAGCAGCCTCTCCGCCCTTCAAGGAGTCGCGCAGTTGCGCGGCCACGTCCTCCATCGCGGCAGGCGAGTCGTATTTTGTCCCGGGCGCGGTGAAGACCACCTGGTCGTCAGCGCGGCGCGGCACCACGTGAAGATGGACATGCGGCACCATCTGCCCCGCGACGCGACCATTGTTCAAGACCAGATTGAACCCCTCGCCCAGTCCCGCACGAATCAGCGCGGCGCCAATGCGGGGCGCCACGGTCATCATCGCCGCCAGGCACTCCGCGTCCAATTGGGTCGAACTGACCTCATGGTGCTTCGGCACAATGACGGCATGCCCCAAATTGAACGGCGCAATGTCCAGAAACGCCAGGACCTTTTCGTCCTCATAGACCTTCGTGCAGGGGATTTCCCCCTTCAGAATTCGGCAGAAAACACAGTCGTTGGCAAGCATGGCGAGTCTCTTCTCCTATCGGCTATGGTTGAAAGCAAACATGGCGACTGCACCGCCATGGAAACTGGCTCAGACCGCGCGGAGCGCGGTCTGCCAAACCCGCCCCCCGTGCTTGATTCCACGGCCCGGTTTGGCAGGCCGCGCTCCGCGCATCCAATGCGGCCCGGTTTGGCAGGCCGCGCTCCGCGCGGCCAATGCGGCTTCTGGCCAGCATCAGACGCGGAGGCATTACCCAACCTGCCCGCAAGGCCTTCAGGCCTTGCGGATGGAAGCGGGGCTATTTCACGATTTCGCGGTAATCCTGCATCGTCTGGGCAATGGCATCCGCTATTTGCTGCTGACGGGCAGGCTGGCGCAGCATCTGCAACTCACGGACATTGGTCAGGAACCCCATCTCAATGAGCATCGCGGGAGTGTTGACGTTGCGGATGACGTAGTAGCGCATCCGCTTGAGTCCGCGGTCTTCCGCGCCGGTCTTCTGCAGCAAGGCGCGCTGGACGTGGTACCCCGTCCAGACACTCTCCAAATCATACTTGTTGGAAGGACTGACGGAGGAGGACGGCACGTTCTGCCCGATGGAGACATCCCCCAACGGCGTGTTGATGTAGGTCTCCACGCCGTGGACAGCCGTCGATTTCGTGGCGTTGCAGTGCAGGGAAATGAAGAAATCCGCCTTGCGGGCGTTGGCGAACTTGCACCTGGCGTCCAGGCTTACATACTGGTCGGTGGTGCGGGTCATATAGACCACGAATCCACGCTCCCGGAGGGCGGTGGCCAGTCTCTGGGCAACCGCCAGCGTGATGTTCTTCTCATAGATGCTGCCGACCCCGATGGCCCCCACGTCCTTCCCGCCGTGTCCAGGATCGACGACTATCACCTGCGGCCTGTGCCGAGGCACGGTGCGCGACCGCAGCACGGGATCAAGCAGGTGGTGGAAATCCGATTTGCCCAGCAGGAGCGCCCCCTTCTGTTCGGCAATGGCACGGGAGAGATGCACGGTCACCCCGTTGAGGTTGGCTGTGCGGCTATTGACCGTGAACCGAACCGTGCTGTACTGCGAACGCATCAGCACGGTCTTCTTGTCACGGTGAACCCTCATCCCATAGAAGCGGGCGACATCTCCCAAGTGCAGATAATGCGCCTTGTTATACAACACCACCCGAATGCGGGGGGCGGGGGGGGCGGACGCCGCCCTCCCCTCTCCTCCCGCCAGAAGGAGAAGCACCAGAAGTGCTATGGCAAGTCGCCCCATGGTTTTCAGAGTTCATTCCTCCTTGTCGTGCAACGCCTTGACCATTTCGGCGGTGACGGTGACCTTGCGTCCGCTCGGCCCGTCCGGCAGTTCATACATCTGGTCCAGCATGAGGCGCTCCATGATGGCCCGCAGGCCACGCGCCCCTGTGCCGCGCTCCACCGCCAAATCCGCCAGCGCCTCCAGCGCCTCCTGGTCAAAATTCAGGTCGGCGCCGGACATCCGATACAGCAGCTGGTACTGCTTGACCAGGGAGTTGCGCGGCTCCGTCAGGATGTGGATCAAATCATCCCGATTCAGGGGATGCAGCGCGCCAATGATGGGAAGACGCCCCACAAACTCGGGAATGATGCCGAACTTCATCAAATCGGCGGGCTCGACATGGTCCAGAATGCGCGGGTCATTCTCATCCCCGCCGATATCCGTGTTGCCGTTCTTCCCGAAACCGATGATGCGATGCCCCAGACGACGCTGGATAATCTGCTCCAGGCCAGGAAACGCCCCGCCGCAGATGAACAGGATGTTGGTCGTGTCCAGCTTGATGTACTCCTCCAGCGGATGCTTGCGCCCGCCCTTTGGCGGAATGTTCGCCTCCGTCCCCTCCAGAATCTTCAGCAGGGCCTGCTGGACGCCCTCACCCGACACGTCCCTCGTGATGGAGACGTTCTGGGACTTCTTGGCGAGCTTGTCAATCTCATCAATGTAGATGATGCCGACAGCCGCCCGCTTCAGGTCGTAGTCCGCCGCCTGGATGAGCCGCAGCAGGATGTTCTCCACGTCATCGCCCACGTAGCCCGCTTCGGTGACGGTCGTCGCGTCCGCAATGCAAAACGGCACATTGAGCTTTTTGGCAAGGGTCCGCGCCAGCAGGGTCTTGCCAGAGCCCGTCGGCCCCAATAGCAGCACATTGCTCTTCTCCAGTTCAACGCTGCCCTCCTTGCCCCCCATCGCCAGATACTTCAGGCGCTTGTAGTGGTTGTGGACAGCCACCGCCAGGATGCGCTTCGCCGTCTCCTGGCCGATGACATACTCGTCCATAAACTCCTTCAGCACACGCGGCGAGGTGACTTCAGGCACGGTCGAAGTGTCAGGACTGGCTTGACGCGGAACAAGGTCCATGCCAACCATCCTGGCCATCCGTCCAAGGCAATCCTGACAAAGCACGACTCCTTCCTGAATAGGCACATGCGGGTCTTGCTCCCCACAGGGCTTCGAACAGAAGAAGCACAGTCCACCTGCATATCTTTTAGACTTAGCCATTGCTCAAGCCTTCTGGTCAGTGAGCGCCTGTTAGCACCTTGTCGATAAGCCCCTCGGATAGGGCCTCCTCGGGAGACATGAAATGGTCGCGGTCGCTGCCGCGGCGAATATCCTCGGCGGGACGCTTGCAGTGCTTGGCCAGGATGTCGTACAGCATCGTGCGCAACCGCAGAATCTCCTGCGTCTGGATTTCAATGTCGGCCGCCGTGCCCTCCGAACCGCCGGAAGGCTGGTGGACCATGATGCGGGCGTGCGGGAGGGAGAAGCGCTTCCCGTCCGTCCCCGCCGCCAGCAGCACGGCGGCCATGCTGGCCGCCTGGCCAATGCAGTAGGTGCAGACTGGGCAGCTGATGGTCTGCATGGTGTCGTAGATGGCAAGTCCGGCGGTCACGCTGCCGCCAGGGCTGTTGATGTAGAGGTTGATGTCCTTCTTGGGGTCTTCGCTCTGCAGGAACAGCAACTGCGCCACCAGAACATTCGCCACCGCATCGTCAATGGCGGTGCCCAGCAGGATGATGCGGTCCTTCAGCAGCCTGGAGTAGATGTCGTAGGTGCGCTCGCCGTGCCCCGTCTGCTCCAGAACGTAAGGGATGTAGTAGTTGTCGCTGACAATCCGTTTGCTCATCTTTCCTCCTTTTGAACTTTTTTTCGGCGGCGAGGACGCATCCGGCGGCGAGGACGCATCCGGCGGCGGGGACGCCGCCGCCACGCA
>JAFRLP010000312.1 GCA_017431185.1 Victivallales bacterium
ACATCTGCGGACTATCCTCACGAATTAATCGGACGGGACACTAGGGGATTCGGCATAAAGGCGGAGGAGGTATGCCGTAGGTGCGGATTCTCGTGATATGTTCAGCTGGTCTCATAGCAGCACCATCGCGTTGCGGTGAACGGCCTCCGTGGCGGCGGGACGGTAGCCCAGAAGCCGCGCCAGTTCGTCCGACCCGGCGCCGCAGACTTTGGACAGGTCGGCGTTGCTGAAGTTGACTGTCCCCCTGGCCAGTTCCCGCCTGGCCGTGTTGACGATGCGGACAGTGGCCCCTGGCTGGAAGACACCGCGCAAAGCCAGCACGCCGCTGGGCAGAAGGCTGGTGCCCTTTTCGCGGATGGCCCTCTCCGCCCCCTCATCCACCATCAGTTCGCCTTCCGGTTCGCTGAAGAACGCCAGATAGCGCTGCTTGGCGTGAAGCCTCGTTCTGGCGTTGGGCAGGAAGATGGTGCCGACGTCTTCGCCCGCAAAAATCCGCCGCAGGACGCCAAATTCATGTCCATCGGCAATCCAGAGCGGGTCGCCGCCCAGGGTGGTCATGGCTGCGGCGCGGAGTTTGGTGGTCATGCCGCCAGTGGAGAACTGGTTGCCATCCGTCCCCCCCGCCAACGCCAGGACCTCGGGGGTGAGTTCATGCACGACCGAGATGCGGGCGCCCAGCGCGTCCCCCTCCCCTGCCCTTTCACGCAGGCCATCGACCGTGGTAAGCAGGATGGTGAGGTTGGCGCGGGACATGGAGGCGACGAGCGCGGCGAGGGTGTCATTGTCGCCGACCTTGATTTCATCCACGCTGACCGAATCATTCTCATTGATGACGGGGAGGATGCCCTGCTCCAGAAGTGCCTCCAGGCACTGTGCGACCTTGACATGGCGCTCACGGTCATGCAGGTCGGCGGCGGTCAGCAGAAGCTGCCCGCAATGGAAGCCATGCTGGTTGCAGGCCTTCTCGTAGGCTGCCATCAGATGGCTTTGGCCAAGGGCGGCGTATGCCTGCAGCATGGCGATTTGCTTGGGCCGACGCTTCACTTCCCGCAGGCGCATGGCCACCCCGATGGCCCCCGATGTGACCACCACCACCTCGCACCCGCGTCCACGCAGCCAGGCAATCTGCTCCACGAGGCGGGCGACACGCTCAGGCATCTCCTGCCCCCTGATGTCCATCAGGAGCCTCGTGCCGAGTTTGATGACCACGCGTCTGACTCCCGCGAGAGCCTTCACCCGTGCGCCGTTGTCCTCGAAATCGCAGTTCATTTGGGAGGTGCTAGGTTGAAAAACAGAGGAAAGAAAATACATTAGGGACATAACAATTTACCTCATCATTCCTGATTGTGCAATCCGACAAGTCGCAAAAAAATTCTTTCTTTCTGCCTGCCAGACGAAAAATCCTCTTTGGTCTGGCGGTGTGCATTCTTGTGCTCGTGCTTGCGGCAATCCATTTCCGAAGCGACGGGCACGACAGCCGCTCCATACGTTTCGCCGCATTCAACACCGTCTGCGGAGTGACACTCTACGGCAAGGCCACACCGGAACAGGAGGGTGTGCTCCGCGACCTTCTGGCGCTGATGCAGCGGCTCCACGACTCTCTGAATGTCCATTCAGCGGAGAGCGAACTTTCCCGGCTCAACGCCACCGCGGCCCAAGCCCCCTTCCATTGCTCCGACCTGCTTTGGGATGCACTGAGGCACACCCGTGACGGCGTGGAACTGACCCGTCTGCCCGAAGGCGGATTCGCATTTGACCCGACCATCGGTCCGCTGATGCGTCTCTGGGGATTCCACGGCAAACGGGCCACTGTCCCGTCGCAGGCTGAACTGACCGAGGCGCTCTCCCGCACAGGCTTCTCCCGCGTGGAGTGGGACGACGACGCGCACACCGTCCATTTCCCCGTCACGGGCATGGCGCTGGACTTGGGCGGGATGGCCAAAGGGTATGCCTGCCACCTGGCGGCGCAGCATCTGGAGCAGCACGGGCAGCACTGCTACCTTCTGGATTTCGGCGGCAACATCCGCCTGTCCGACACCCCGCCCAAGGGGCGCAGCGCGTTCACCGTCGGCATCCGCAGTCCCGGCGAGGCGGGTGGTGTTCTGCGCGAAATGGATTTGACCGGCGTGACCGTCTCCACCTCCGGCAACTACGAGCGGCATCGGATGGTGGGGGGGCGGAAGGTCGGGCACATCATGCACCCGGCGACAGGCGAGCCATGCGCCTACCTGGCCTCGGTGACAGCCATCACGGAAGCCAGCACCTTGGCGGACATCTTCTCCACCGCGGTCTTTGTGGGCGGCCCCGCGCTGGCGCAGGAAATTTCCAGACGCGCCCCCGGCACCCGCTTTGTCATCATCCCCGAAGTGGGGGAGGCCCCCATCGACATTCCTTGAGAAAAACCCGATTTTTTGCGGGCGTTCCATCGCCAATCCGGTTTTCACAGGTTATATTTAAGAGGCACTTGCCTTGTACTCCAATTCAACCGACGTACCACCAACCCTCCACCACCATGCTAGAATTTGGCTTTTCCCGCGAGAACATCACCCCCACCCGTGGCATTCCGCTGTGCGGATACTTCAATCCACGCCCGAACAAAGGATACCTTGACCCGCTGGCGGTGAAGGCAGCCGTGTTCCGTGCCGGCGGCGTGACCGCGGGCTTCGTCTCCTTTGACCTCTGCTACATCACGCGCGAACTGGTCGAGAAGCTGATTGCCGCCATGAAGGAGGCGGGGGTCTGCTGCGCAGACAACCTGATGTTCTCCACCGTCCATACCCACACTGGCCCGTACACCGCCAAATGCTTTGACGACTGCACGGACAGCAAGTACCTCTCCCGGCTGATTCAGAAGACCGTGATGGCGGTCGAGGACGCCGTGGCGAACCTGGCCCCCGCCGAACTCTACGCCACCACAGCCGAGTCCACCACGCTCTCCTTCAACCGACGCTACTGGATGAAGGACGGCAGCGTGCTGACCAACCCTGGCAAACTCAACCCGGACATCGACCGCCCCGAAGGTCCCATTGACCCGCAAATCCCCTTCCTGGCGGTGAAGCAGGACGGATTCTTCCGCATGTTCCTGGTCAACATCAGCAACCATTCCGACACGATTGGAGGGGACCTGGTCTCCGCCGACTGGTCCGGCAAGATGGAGCACGCGGTCCAGTCGGAACTGGGCTACGACATCCCCGTCGTCACCCTCTGCGGACCGCAGGGGAACATCAACCATTTCAATGTGAAGACAGCGGCGGGCCAGACCTCCTACCCAGAGGCGACCCGCATCGGCAAAGGGTATGCGTCCGCCCTGCTTCAATCCATCTACGCCCTCAACAAGGTCGAGGTGGACTCCATCCAGGTTGACCACGCCGAAATGGAGGTCCCCTACCGCAAAGTCACGGACGCCGAATACGCCGACGCCAAAGCCACCGTGGAGAGATTCAAGGACGCCACCATGGAGGCGGGGCGCGACTTCACCAGCGAGGACATCGCCCGCAAGCACCCATACGTGATGAAGTACTTTGCCCAGCGGCTCTGCAGTTGCCGTGACAATGCCATCCCAGGGCGTCGCATGGAGCAGCTCATCGCCATCAAGTTCGGAGACCAAATCGGTGTGGTCTCCATGCCCGCCGAGCCCTTTGTGGAGATTGGCCTGAACGTCAAGAAAGCCTCGCGCTTCCCGCTGACCCTCGTCGCTGCGCTGGCCCAGGGCGAAGTCGGATACGTCGCCCTGCCCGAGAACTACACCAGGGGCATCGCCGCATACGAGACCGCCCCCAACAACGAGTCGGCGGACACTGGCGTGGGTTCCGAACTGATGGCCACGGCCACCGACCTGCTGAACCGTTAATGTCACATGACCGCCATTACGAACTGCTGGACAGCGGGGCCGGACGCAAGCTGGAGCGTTTCGGCGCATACGTCATTGACCGACCGTGCGCCCAGGCGGTCTGGCGCCCCCGTCTCGCACCATCCGCCTGGTCGCGGGCGGACGCCTTCTTCACCCGCGACAAGGGAGGCGGCTGGTCTTTCCGCACCCCCCTTCCACGCACCTGGGAATGCGAACTGGAGAACCTGCGTTTTCAGGTGGGGCCGACGGACTTCGGGCATCTGGGCGTCTTCCCCGAACACGCCCTGGGATGGCGGCGGCTCACGCGCCTGGTCGCAGCACGCAGAAGCCCAGTCAGCGCACTGAACCTCTTCGCCTACACGGGCGGAGCCACGCTGGCGCTGGCCAAAGCGGGCTGCGAAGTCTGCCACCTGGACGCCTCCCGCAAAACCGTCGATTGGGCGCACCGCAACGCCGGAATCAACGGCCTGGCCAATGCGCCTATCCGCTGGATCGTCGATGACGTCCATAAATTCCTGGCACGCGAAATCCGGCGGGGGCGGCGCTACGACGGCATCGTGCTTGACCCGCCCTCCTTCGGGCGAGGAACCAACCAGGAGGTCTTCAAGATTGACGACAGCCTGAACCAACTCCTCGACCAATGCCGTGAGTTGCTCTCCGACCATCCGCTGTTCGTGTTTCTCACCTGCCACACGCCAGGCTACACGCCCATTGTGCTCCACCACCTGATGGCGCAGATTTTCCCGCCCGGCAAACTGGAGTCTGGGGAGATGTACATTGAGTCCGCCGTGGAACTGCCGTCGGGCAGTTTTGGAGCCTGGAGTCCCCAATGACCCATGCAATCGTCAATCTGGACAACGCGGCTGCCGCCCCGCCTAATCCGAAGTTGGCGGAATGGTATGCCGAACTGTTGCCGGATTACCACTACAACCCCCATGGCGGAACCTGCGTGGCGGAGCGCTGCCGGCGGCTGGCGCTGGAGGCGGAGCGGCGCCTTCTGGCCCTGCTGGGCATCCCCGAACGCGAGGCCAATGTCATTTGGACAAGCGGCGTCACCGAGGCGTTGAACCTGGCGGCGCAAGTGAAGTTGCCCCCAGACTCGACAGTGGCCATTGATCCGGAGGCGCATCCCGCTCTGTCGGAGCCCTGCAAGGCCTGGGCAAACGTGGGCACAATGCCCTGCGACTGCTTTGGCGAAGTCCAGCCAAACAAGGGGCGCTGCGACCTCTGCGCCGTCTCCCACATCAACAACGAAACCGGCTTCACCCAGAACCTGCCAGCCATCCGTGCCGCGCTGGGCGCCTGCGGCGGGCAGGGGCTGCTGCTGGTTGACGCGGCGCAGTCATTCTGCAAAACTCCCATTCCCTGGCAGGCAGCGCACATCGACATGCTGGCCCTCTCCTCACGCAAGATAGGCGGACCTGCGGCGGTCGGCGCGCTGGTGGTGCGCAAGGGCGTGAACCTTCGCGCCCAACTGGTTGGCGGAGGCCAGCAGAACGGCCTCCGTTCAGGCACGCTGGACGCCATCGGAGTCGAACTGTTCGTCCGCTCGGCGGAGTCGGCCATGCGCCGCCATGCAGACAATGGCCGGCGCGTCACCGATTTAAGCACGGAACTGTGGGCCTGTCTGTATGAAAGGAGCGGGGCCTCTGGCTGGCCGAACTGGCAGCCGCTCCATTCCGGCACGCCCGCCGACTCCCCCTACATCAACCTGTTCTCCTTCCCTGGCCATGAGGGGGCGGTGCTGGCACGCATCCTGGCGGAAAGGCACGGCGTGCTGGTCTCCTCCTCCAGCGCCTGTTCCGCGGAGAGCGGGCGCCTCAGCCCCGGCCTGCTGGCCATGGGGGTTGAGGAGTCGGTCATTCGCGGAGCGATGCGCGTCAGTTTCTCCACGGCGTCCACCTTCCAAGACCTGCAAACCTTCCTCTCCGCATTGGAAAAAACCCTGGCTGACTACTGATGATGCACCTCTCCTTTCCGGGGCCTTCCCCATCTTCCGTCACCCTCCACCACCACAGCGACTTCAGTGACGGGCACGATACCCTGGCCGCAATGTGCCGTGCAGGCAAGGCGGCGGGATTCCGAAGGTTCGGAGTCAGCGACCATTGGGTCATGGCCCCTTTCGCGGGGGACGAAGGCGTGGACTGGAGCATCCGCCAAGACCGCCTGGCCGAATATGTCCAGACCGTGCAGAGCCTTCAACGCGAACTGAACGACGACCGCTTCCAGCTTCTCCTGGGGCTGGAGGTGGATTATTTCCCCGAGAATTTCGAGAGCATCCGGCGGAGCGTCGCCCCCTATCCCTTCGACTACCTGATTGGCTCCGTGCATTATGTGGGTGAGTTCTCCGTTGACAACACCGTGGACCCCTGGCTTGACCTGACCATCGAGGAGGTTGATGAGATTTACGCCCGCTACTGGGAACTGCTCACCGCCCTGGTCAGAACGGGCTTCTACACCGTTCTGGGACATCTGGACTTGCCAAAAAAATTCGCCTTCTACCCCAGAGGCGGATTCGAGTCCCAGGTCAACGCAGTGCTTGCCGAGGTCGCGAAGGCAGGCATGGCCATCGAACTGAACACCGCCGGCTGGGACAAACCCTGCGCTGAACAATACCCATCCCTGACCGCCCTCAAGGAGGCCAACCGCCTCCGCATCCCCGTCGTGGTGGATGCGGACGCGCATGCCGTCAACCAGATTGGACAGCATTTCGCCAAGGCGGTGGAGACCCTCCGCCTCGCCGGCTACACATTGACCCAAGGTGAACCATGATGAACGCAACGCCTGAACGTCTGGTATTGATTGACGCCTACGCCCAAATCTACCGCTGCTTCTTCGCGGTGCGGGCAGAACTGACCAATCCGCAGGGGACTCCCACCAACGCCCTCTACGGCATCGCAAGGCTGCTGCTGCAACTGCACCGCACGTTGCCCAGCCGCTATGGAGCCGTCGCCTTCGACAAGGGGAAATGCGCGCGGCGCATCGCGCTCTGCCCTGAATACAAGGCGCAGCGCCCCCCCATGCCCGACGCCATGCGCCCGCAAATCGACCCCATCCGCCAGTGGATGAAAGCCTTCGGCTGGCTCCTGGTGGAGCAGGAGGGGATTGAGGCGGATGACCTCATCGCGGCCATCACCCGCCGTCACGGGGAGTGCGAGGTCACCATCGTCACCCACGACAAGGACATCATGCAACTGACGGCTGACCGCCAGGTGTTCATTGCCCAGCCGGACAAGGAAAAGTGGGCGCTTCTGGGGGCCGCCGAGGTCACCCGGAAATTCGGCGTTCCGCCCGCGCAGCTCCGCGATTACCTGGCGCTGCTGGGCGACAGTTCGGACAACATACCCGGCGTGCCTGGAGTTGGCGCCAAGACCGCCGTGAAACTTCTCCAGCAGTGCGGCTCCATCGAGGGCATCCTGGCGCAGGCCGAGAACGTGGCCTCCCCCAAGGTGGCCGCCTCGCTGAAGGACTCGGCGGAACTGCTGGTCCGCAACCAGCAACTGATTGCCTTGGGCAACGAGCCGCCCGCCGGCGTCACCTCCCCCGCCGACCTTCCCCGTCGGGAACCCGATTGGACGGCCCTGCTGAAAATGGCCGAGGAGCAGGGCTTCAAAAGCCTCATCCCCGCTTTGCAGAAGGAGGCGGACAGCGCCGCCCAACCATCTCTGTTTAACCCTCCCCCCAAACACCCCCAAAGCAAACCATGAAAAAAACCATCCTGTTCCAAGGCGACTCCATCACCGACTGCGGGCGCAGCCGCGAGACTGAGAATCTGGCGCCGGGCGCCGGACTGGGCGTCGGCTATCCGCTGTTTGTGGCTGGCCGCCTGCTGTGCGACCGCCCTGACGTCGAGTGGTGCATCCACAACCGGGGCATCAGCGGAAATCGCGTCGTTGACCTCTACGCCCGCTGGAAAATCGACGCGCTGAACCTCCGTCCCGACATCCTCTCCATCCTCATCGGCATCAATGACACCTGGCACGAATATGGCAACCACAATGGCGTGGAGGTGCCCCGCTACGCCAAGGTCTATCGGGAACTGCTGACCTGGACAAAGGAAATCCTGCCGAATGTCAAACTGCTTCTGATGTCTCCGTTCTACTTCCCCTTCGGCGCGGTCGGTC
>JAFRLP010000313.1 GCA_017431185.1 Victivallales bacterium
ACTTTACCGCTTCATAGAGTTTGCCGATGGCATCGGGGGGACATTTGCGCGGTTCCGGTTCGTCATAGCTGTAAATGTACAGGGCGGGGTGATGGTGGATATTGGCAGAAACCCTGGCTGCCAGTTCGGGGTCGGGAAGCCCTTTTTTCGCGAGACCGCTGCCCATGTGCAAGGAGACACTGGCGTACATATTGTTTTTCTGGCAGAAGTCCAGTTGCTTCCGATAGCTTTCCGTATAGAACTTGACCGCCTGCTCCAGGTATTGCTCTCGAGGAAGCCTGTGGTAATCAGGGGCCTTGCCATAGGAGATTACGGACAGGGTATTGATTCCGAAATGCCTTTGGGCCAGGGCGGTCAGTTCAGAGGCATTCGGGAATGTCGTTATGTCTGGCGTTATGAAGACATACGGGAATCCGCTGAGGTTGATCCAGAGGAATGGCTTTCCGTTGACCAGCACTCCTTTTTTCTCAGGTTGCACCGTGACGGTTTCGATGGGAGCCAGTTGCTTTGGTGTGAACGATGGATGGCGATACACGAAGGTCTCCGCCGTGCAAAGCGTTTTCCCGTCTTTTTCAGCGATAACCTTCAGACGGTATTTCCCATCTGGAAGGTCGAGCACTGGAAGCGCGAAGGAGACTTTGGCCGCAGCCTGGCGAGTATCCTCCAGAAAGACCTTGCCGGCTCTTTCCAGTTTGATGGAAAGTTCGGCTGAATTCGGGACAAGCGAATTGCATTCGACGACCAGGGGATTGGCTTCCGCCGTAATTTCGCGCCAGGCAATCTGGTTCTGCTTTTTTCCTTCGACATGGTACTGATACGCCTCCTGGGTTTTCATATCCGTGAAAGTGTCGAAAAGGGAGTTCGGCTGAATCGTCAAAAGCGGTTTTGTCTCGTGGTTCTCCTGCAGTTCAATCTTGTCCCACCATGCCTTGCCGACGCCATTGTTCTTGACATGGAACGCAAGGCCGATGCCGTAGGTGTTGTCAAAGGTGCGGAACTCTTTTTCGCTAAGTGTCCATTTGTCCATGTTGCAGGGGAGCTGTGTCCAGCCACTGTCAAGGTAGTTGGAGGGGGCCAATTCATCCGCCTTCCGGCTCTGAATGAAACGGAACAGTACATGCCCCACGGGAATGGTGTTTCGGGAGTAGAAGCGGATGACATAGCGGGTATTGGGTTGGACAGGGAAGACCCCTTTGCTTTTCGCCTCGTATTCCTCGTTGGAGTCCCCGCTCTGCTCCATGCAGTATTTACCATCGGCAGGGCTTTCCGTGGATACTTTGTAGTTTCCAGAAAGCCCATCGAAGGTCATGCCGTCAGAGCTCTTTTCGAGAAGCGCCTCCGAATTGAGCCCATGTGATGTCTGCACGGCCTCTGCGCTCTCCGTCCGCACCTCTTCCTTGTGTCGGTTTTTCAGCACGCAGCCAGTGGTGAAGCCAGCGACAATTGTGACCAGAGCGACATTCAAAAGCAATTGTTTCATTTTCCTGCCCTTCAGTTGCTTACGGTTTGGCGCGGTTATGCAGCACGCATGTGTCCTGGATGTGCGGGTTCATGAAGTTGTATTTTCCTGCGGTGGTGAATGCACCGTTGCCGTCGAATAGTTCCCCTTTGCCCAAAGAGGAGACATGCCCGCCCAGATGAACCGCATTCGCGGTTCTGTTATGGACTGCGCCAAGCACTCCCTTGGAAGTCATGTTAAAAGGGTAGAAGAATTTTTCGTAGGTATGAAAGGCATACACCTCTCCTGTTGCGGAAATCAGCGAATTGTTTTTGTGATTTGCCACATCCATTACAAAAATGCAATTGTTCGCATTGGGAAACCGCATCAACTCGCTGAGCCTGCTCAGACGGTTCATGGATGTCGCCCCAGGATTCGCAGAGTAGTTTTTGCCAAAAGTGCCAATGTTCAGACCGTAGGACATTTCATAGGCGGTGTTTGCCCCGTTTTTCCATTTTAAGACGGGATTGGAGGGGCAGGTCAGATGTTTCCGCTGGTTTCCCGAGTACGCTCCCAATTGCTCGAACCAGTACTTGGAGGAAGTCCAGCTTCCCAAGGCGTACTCGGCGTTGTCATCCAGGTACAGTATATGCAGAAGTCCAATCTGCTTCAGATTGTTCTTGCAGGCGATTGCTCTGGCCTTTTCCCTGGCCTTGCTCAACGCCGGCAGCAACATCGCCGCAAGAATGGCGATGATGGCAATGACGACCAGTAGTTCAATCAAGGTGAAAAAACTGCATTCCTTTTTCATTTTTCAATCTTCTTTTCCTGGTAGTTGATTCTATGGCTCAAAACTTTGGTGCTTTCTCTGACAATCAATTTTCCGATGATGGGGGGCGAAGGTTTGGGAATGTCGTCGTTCTCAAGCGAAGCAATGACATTCTGGATGGCAATGACCCCTGACTCGAAATAAGGTTCTTCCACAGTGGTCAGCGCGGGAGAGGAGAATTGACCAGCGGTGGTGTTTCCGAAACCAGCGACGCCAAAAACATCGGGCACGCGGATTCTCCGATGGTATGCCGCCTGGAGCAGACGGCAGGCCAGATAGTCGTCTCCGCAGAAGATTGCGTCTGGCCTTTGGTCAATCAGTTCATCGGGTGAAACGGCGTGGTGGTTCAGGCAGAGAACGGCGAGGCGGTGTTTTTCCATGACCTCCCGATATCCGGCTTCGCGAAGCGGCATCTGGCGGTAATTGCCTCCATAGCAGATTATTTTGCGGTATCCGCATTGGACCAGGTATTCCGTCATCGCCGCCGCGCTTCCCTGCTGATCAAAAATGGCGGGGAAGGGGGGATTCATGCTGTGCAATCCAGTAATAGGTATGCCCGTATTGAGAAAACGCTCGGGGATGCTCTTCGCCATATCCTCTGAAACCCCCAGGCAGATGATGGCATCCACACGGGCTTGAATCGCCTTGGTCAATGCCGATTCCATCAAACAATTAACTGATCAAGGTGCAA
>JAFRLP010000314.1 GCA_017431185.1 Victivallales bacterium
ACGAATCCCTGAGGCGGGAGATCTTTGACTGGCTGATGGAGCAGTGCGGCGGCGAGATCATCGACTATCTGGAGGATTTTTGCGAGAGCACCCTCATGCACTGCTTTGATGCGCCGGAGGCGTTGAAGGCAATCCTGGACTGCCAGCAGCGCGCGCTGGATCAGGCGATGCGCCGGGACACCAGCCAATGGGGCAACAATTATCTCGCGGAGCGCTACGCCATGAACTGCATTCGCCTGATGGAGCGTATGGGGGCCTCCGACGAGGCGGTGACGGACTTTGTTCGGCGTTACTGGCAGCTTGAGAATATGCGCAAGTACTACATTGAAAAGCGCCGGCAAGCGGGCGATTGGGAGGCGGTCGTGCGCGTGCTGGAGGAATCCATCCGGCTTGATAACCAGCATGGGTATCGTAGTATGGTCAGTTATCACATGCAGTTGAAGGACGCCTTCGCGGAGCTCGGCTGGAAGGATGAATATCGAAAGAAGCTGTGGGAAATCGTCACGGAAATCTCGCCGGCTGACTTGGAAGTCTATCACGAATATCGGGACCTGTTCGACCCGGAGGACTGGCCCGGGGAGCGGGAAAAGCTCTTTGAGACGCTTCCGAAGGGCGCGGGCCTCGCGGCACTCTATGCCGACGAGGGGCTCTACGACCGTCTGCTGGTGTTGGTGTTGGAAAAGGACAATATCCGCATCATGCAAATCCATGAAGCCGAACTGATCAAGCGCTATCCCGATCAGGTGCTGGAAATGTACGCCCGCGAAATCAACCGGGCGGCATCGTATACCGCGAATCGCTCGACCTATCGGCAATGGGTGCAGACGCTACAACACATGCGGGAGATGCCCGGCGGAGAGAAGATCGTCGCGGAAATCGTCGCGGCCTGGCGCGTCCAATATAGGCGAAGACGCGCAATGATGGAAGAGCTGAAGGCTTTATAAATGCAACCATCTTTTTGAATAATGCATTTCAGGAGCGATAAAATCAATAATATTTGAAAATATAATTGACAAAACAGGATTATTGATTTATAATGCATTCAGAAACGTTTTTAGGAGAGAAACATGATTCAGGTTCGTGATATTCCCGCTTTGCTGGGGCAGCTGGAAAACAAAATCGCCGATGAGTTGGAAGGACAGGAGTTGGACTTCAAGCAGTGGGAGGACAACTTCAAAGAAATGATGAAAACCCTTGTCCGTGCGGTCGTCAGCTTTGCGAACGCGGGAGAAGGCATGGTCATCGCAGGCGTCAAGGAGCAGGTTAAGGGCTTCGAAAAGGCGATTATCGGCGTTCCCCGCGCAGTCGATGCTTTGCGTGTGCAAAGAAGCATCTATGACAACACCGAACCGCACATCACAGTCAGGATTCATGAAATTTCTGTGGACTACGGCACGGGACGACTATTGGCCATACAGGTGTTTCCGGGAATGCCACCCTACACGACGAGCGATGGAGCAGGCTGGATTCGCGTGGGCAAGGAAAACAAACCCCTTACGGGTTCGCGCCGACGTGAGATGATGGAAAGCATGGGCTATCACGACGCGACTGCGACAGTCATCGAAGACCACTGGAAAAATGCCTATTCTCCTGCGGCGTTGGAACGACTGCGGGAGATGATGGTTCAGGGAACCACGCCGTTGGAATTGCAGCGCATGAATGATGAAGATCTGCTGCATTCCATCGGCGCCCTGAAAGACGGCAGAATGACGATAGCCGGCCTTCTGATGGTGGGTAAGTCGCAGTTCATTGAAAAATATATCCCTTGCCACAGATGGGCATTTCGCAAAATGGTTTCAGATACGGAGTATGTGGTCAGGGATGAAGGAAACGATGCCATCCCGCTTGCTCTGCGGGAGTTGGAGCGATATATCGAAGCCGACAATCCGGTTTCCACGCTGGAGATCGGATTCCTGCAACCGGAATTCAAGAAGTATCCCCAAATTGCCATCCGCGAAGGGATCATGAA
>JAFRLP010000315.1 GCA_017431185.1 Victivallales bacterium
TGAACCCCGACAGCCTTGATTCTTGACGGACCCGCTTTTACAGAAGTCCATGGCTGGCAATTTGCAATTTTTTCCGAAAACGGAAAAAATTGCAAATTGCCGTGGTGAGAAGAATTTTTCTTGCTGGACGGCAGAAGCGGTGGCAGAAGCGACGACTGAATGCAACCACTCCTTGATTGCTGATAGGCATCAGCAATAATCTCGTCATCCAATGGGGAATGGGGCATAGAGACCGCTTGACTAATCTCTCCTGCACGTTATCGTAAAGGCAGGTAATCGTCGCGCAGGTGTCTCCTCCGCCCATGAGAACGCAACTGAACTACAAGCAAATCGTCCTGAATCGGGAGAAGTCCATGCCGCTGTATTTGCAGTTGGCGGGTGAACTTCGCCGCCTCATCGGCGAGACGCGGGCCGACGGCAGCGACAAACTGCCGTCGGCGTTGCAGTTGTCGCGCAGCCTGGGCATAGACAGGGCGACCGTCGGCAAGGCATTCCGCGAACTGCTGACGGATGGGATCATCAGGCAGGGGTCCCCGCGTGTCCTGCGCATCTCCCCCGAGGCGAGAGGACAACTGCGACCGTTCCCCTGCATCGGCATCATCCTGCCCCACCCCTTCAGCATCACAGTTGACGGATACGGCGGTTTCCCCCTGCTTTACATGAAAGGCGTAATCGACGCGGCCGCCAAGCAGAACATCTCCACCATCATGGTGCAACCTCCGACACCGGATGCGGGGTACCAGGAAATCGAGTCCTTTCTGGACGAACTGGAGGGGCGCCTTCTGGGAGTTGTCCACCTGGGGAACCGCACTGCCCAAAAAGACCGTCCGCTGGAACGATTGCTGCAACGTGCCAGCATTCCCCAGGTATTGATTTCCGCAGTCTCGCCCCTCTCCCATATTGGCACCGTCACTGCCGACGCCAGACCAGGGGCGCATGCGCTTGCCGAGCAATTGCTGGCCTTTGGGCATCGTCGCGTGGGCATTGTGAACAAGCTGCCTGCCAACGGAAAGACCAAGGGAGACCTTCCCATCATCTTCGAGGTCTATTCCAGAGAGGCCAGACTTCAGCAATCCTTTCAGGAACATGGGCTGTGCTGTGACCAGAGATATCTTTGCCATGGGTGCGCCAACTATTCCGCAACACTCCATGCCCTGACCCAGAAAAAGGCGACTGGGGCATTGCCGACGGCATACTGTTGCATCAACGATGAAGTCGCCAACTGGACACTCCGCGCCCTTGCCGAACTGGGCCTGAAGGTGCCCGATGACATCTCGGTCATCGGCTTTGACGGCGCCGATATGGCCGCCACAACGGGACTGACCACCATTCAGTTGCCCTTCTATGCCATCGGTGTCAAAGGGCTGGAATTGCTGCTGGACATCCAGAATGGTGCGTTGCCACAGGAGGAACGCCATCTGGAACTGCCCACCAGCCTCGTCATCCGCCAAACTCTGGGACGTTCCCCCGAAAACACCTGTCTTTTCGGCAAATCCACCCACTGAACTGAAGTTCACATCTACAGACTGAAGTGAGTACAGAAAGTTTCAACCCTGTTTCTGATTTTGAGCCAAGGAGGTTGCCAATGCGCAGATTCTTCACTTTAATTGAATTGCTTGTCGTCATAGCCATCATCGCCGTACTTGCCTCCATGCTGCTGCCAGCATTGTCGAAGGCGCGCGCGAAGGCGAGGGTGATTTCCTGTTCGAGCAACCTTCGGCAACTGGGTTTGCGTTTTGCCATGTACGAGGGGGATTATGAACGTTATCCTTATGGATACCGTCCTTATGACATGTCGGCGACGGGGCTTGCCACGAACAAAGACGCCGCCTGGTATCATCTGCTGTTCGGCCTTCAGCGCAAAGACGGGAAGACCTGGACGGCCTCCTATACTTCCAGGGAACTGACCTTCGGCGAACTGCGCTGCCCTGGCGACGCTGGCAATCGGGAGATGGCTCTCTCCTACGGCGGGAATTCCTGCACACTGGGGTACTATGACCCCAAGACGGCGACTTACAAGCCGACAGGCACGGGATACAATTGCATCCACGGGGTTCTCGGCAAATGCAGGAAGCCAGCCTCGCGGGTGTCGGTCTTGATGGACAACAAGATGAACTCCTCTGCGCCTTTCGCACAGGGTTCTTCTTCCATTTCCGTTGGCACCTACGGGTATCTGATGTCAGATTGGACAGCATCCATGGAGGAATTCCACATGGACAGAACCAACTTCCTGTTCTGGGACGGCCATGTGGAGACGCTGATGAACAGGAGCAACACCAATGTCGAATTTGACAAGGTGTTTCGCAACGGGGATGCCTACATCAACTGACGTTTGACAAGAGAGGCGAAGATGAACTGGTGTAAGAAGGTAATGTTGTTTTGCGTCCTGTTCTCCATTCTGTTCTGTCTGAATGCAATGGCTGCCGACGGCGGACGTCTGAAAGTCAAGGAGGTCAGCGAGGAGGTCGGAGTGACCAGTGGAATTCCGCGTGACAGCCTCTTCCGTCTGCATGACGGAAAAAATTACCAGTTTGTCTTTTGGCCAACCTGGAACCACAAAAGGCAACCTCATGTTGACCTGGTGTTCAAGCTTGACGGCAGAGCGGAGGTGGACAGTCTGGAAATCGGGATTTTCCGCAGGAATGTGCTGGAGGAGTACAACCTGACCAGAGTGGAGCTCTATGTGAAGGATGAGAATGGCAGATTCGCCCCTGCCGCCATGGAGGCCTCACCGCAACCCATTGAGGGTACGCGGGGCTCTTTGACACTGCCTGTGGTGGGAGTCAAGGGGGAGTGCTTCAAGTTGCGACTGGCGGGGGTCAAGTACGTCGCCGTCACCGAAGTCATTTTTCGCGGCAAGTATCTGAAGGAGACGGCCGCTGACCGTCCCATGCTAGGGAGTTACCAGGCTGCCGTCACCAAGGAGTGCCAAGGCCTTACCCTGCGTGAGATGCGGTTTGACGAACATCGTGGCGTGGAGTTGGTCATCGAGAATCCGCGCATGCTTTGGGTCATCACCCCATCTTTGGGCGGCATGCTGAATTACGCCTATGACAAGAGATGCGGCAAGAACTTCGTGAAGTCCCGCAAATGGCGGGATTATGGCGGAGCGCTTGGGGACAAGTACCAGTTCGGCAATATTCCCCAGCAGTTCAGGCTCTATCATTCGCCTTACCAGTTCAAAGTCATTGAACAGGACGAAGAGCGTCTCGTGCTTCGGTTGGAAATCGTGGCGGAGAACAGTTTGCCTGGTCCAGTGGTGTTTTCGCGAGACTACATTTTCCGCAAGGACAGTTCCGCTGTGGAGGTCAGGCATCGCATCTTCAACGACAGTCGAAACATGGTGCCTTATGACGAACCATTCGTCATCCATTCCTATTTGGGGCTGTCAACTCCTGTCAGGCGTTTTTGCTTCAAGGCGGACGGCCCTGCGGAATTCGATGCTGGCATGTCCGTTGACGTCTCTGACACGGTGAATGCCACGGCGGGCGTCACCGACAGCGACGGCAACGGTCTTGCTCTATTGCCCGACTTTCTGAACACGGCCATTCTCAGGTTCTTTTCCAAGTCCCCCACTGAAAGCACGGTCGAGGCCGTTCAGGGCGCACGTCCTGTCCCCGCTGACAAGAGCATTGAGACGACCATCCATGTCATTCCTTTCTGTGGGCTCGGTCTGCCGAACGCCGTGTTCCCCGAGGCCGTTGCCAAAGTCATTCGGGAAGGACGCTCTCTCTCCATGAAAATCTCCGTGTCTGGCGAGGATTACCCGATGGCCACCGTGCGAACGGTGGAGGGGAAAACCTTGCTGAAAGAGCGAAGATGCGGTCAGGAGACTCCGCTTCTTGCCCAATATGATGGGCAGGCCGTGGTGATTGAACTCGCCTTCGACAACGGGCAGAAACGGAGTTTTCATTATCGGGGGGACACCGATTTCCGCATTCCGTCGGACTTGCGGGATGTGCGTCCGCTTCCTGCGGGGCATGCATCATACCGCAAACTGGACTTGAATTTCAACGTCACGGGATATGTGCCTGATGATGGACCAGCCCCTGTCTCGCCATTGGAGGGTGTCGCGGAGATTTTCATGGCTGGACATGGGTTCTACTGGTGTACGGAGGCCGTTGATTTGGCCAGGCGCAATGGTCTGCGCATTCGTACCGCATCGGTGGGGAAAATCTTCCGCATCGGCAACAACGAGCAGGAAGTCGGTTTTGCGAATTCCACCAAGGAATACGAGGAGCAGTTGACGAAGGGCGAGTTCTCGACCATGGTCTTTTTGAGTGGACTGTGGCATTTCACGTCCGAAAAACTGAAGAAGAAGGTGATGAAGCGGGTGGAGAGCGGCAGTGCGTTGGTCTTGGTCTGCCCCGTGCTGCCCAGCGTGGCTCCCGTCGCCAGAGGAAAATTAGTGCCGAATGGTGAGACAACGCTGTTCGGCGGGCTGGCGCTTGGCCAACTTCCCGCCATGGATGCCATGCCGCTGGAACTCGATGGCGCGGAATGCCTGGCGACCATCGAGGGGAGGCCTGTCATCATCCGCCGAAAGGTCGGGAAGGGCGTGGTGTATGGATGCTACTGGAATGGCTATCATCGCCATCCCAAGGCCAATGAACGAATCGGCTTGGGACTGACCTCTCCTGACATGCAGGGACACCGCTGGCAATTGCAGTTGACCGCACGGGTCATTCTGGCGGCGGCAAATGCCCTGTTGGCTACTCCTCCGAACATCAGGGTGGAGGGGAACACGCTTGTTCTGGAGAAATGCCCTGCTGGTTGCGAACTTGCCTTGGTCTGGCGGGACGCATTTGACCAAAAGGTCGCCGAGGTCAAGCAGACGCTGGACAACGAAACTCTCACGCTTTCTGCGCCACCAGATGCCTTTCTGGCGGAAATCCTGCTCGTGGATGCCAGAAATGGAAAAATCTGGCCTGCGTCGGCTGAACTGAAAACTGACACGGCGAAGCTTCTGCGGGTGGAGGTCCTGAAAGATTTGTGGGCTGTCGGCGACACTCTGCCCGTCACCCTCTCCGTTCCCGAACATTTTCCTGCCGACGCGACGTTCCGAATTCGGCTGGTGGACAGTTGGGGACGCCTTTTCGCCGAGTGTACTGGCACCGACAAGGAGGTCACCTTGCCGTTGAAGGACGGATTGGGCACAGCATTCGAACTTCGCGCCACAGCCATGTGTGACGGACGAGACATCTCCGCCCACCTTCTGAACCTCTATTTCAACACGCCTCACGACACGAATGAATTCACCGTCGATTGCGCTTGGCTGACGGTGCGGGACAGTGGCATGAACGTCCGCTACATCCCGCTCATGACCAGGGCCTTGCGGCAAATCGGCTATAATGCCGTCAGTGAGTTTGACGTCGATCCGCCAACCACTCTCCTGATGACCCGTCAGGGCAACATGACCACGCCGACTTTTGGAGAGCATGGCGCGGAAGGCACACGAAGCCCTGGCCGCAATGCGGATTCTCTGGATAAATACCGCTGGACACGCGTTCTCTGTCCCAATGGCTCCAGAATGCACCAGAACGAAATCCCCAAGTCCGCTCAACGGCAACCTTACCAGGAAGTCTCGCTGGGACGCCTCGGATATGACGAGGTGAATGCCTACGTCAATGACTGGGACGGTTGCTTCTGCAAGGACTGCCAGAAGGCCATGCGGGTCTGGCTTCAGGAGAAATACGCCACCCTGGCTGCCTTGAACCAGGCGTGGCATACCGATTTCTCCGACTGGGAAAAGGTGGTGGCGGACTCCTTTGCTGAGGCCAAAAAACGCGGGAAATACATCTCCTGGCTGGACCACCGCGAATTCCAGGAACTCTCCCTGGTCAGGGGAGTTCGGCAGTTGACCGCCGCACTGCATCAAAGTTATCCTGACGCTTTCTTCGCAATGTGCGGAACCCAGGACTTCACTCCGTTCCGTGCCTTGGATTGGGCGGAACTGATGAAGGGGTGTGGTGGACTCTACTCATACGTGCGTCACCATGACATCATGCAACGCAGTTTCATCCCGCCTGAAAAACGCATCTTCTGGTTGCAGTGGATGGGGTACTACTACCCGCAGCAGGTGATGGCACGGCGTCTGGCCATGCACATGGCCATCGGTGGCTCTGGCGTCTGCGTCTATAACTACAGTTATCTTCGCCCCGACTTCGCGCCGTCCGACAAGGCGGCGGAATTGACGCGCACACTGCGTCCGTATTTGGACGGGGCTGGCGCTGCCTTGGTACAATCCACGGATGTCCGTCCCCCCATTGGGGTGTGGTATGACGCCCGTGGCTTCAAACTCAACCACATCGCTGGGCATACCTCGTTGAGCGAGGAGACAGTCGTCGGAATCGAGGCCGCCTTGTCAGACGTGTCCTTGGATTACCTTTGGCGGCTGCCAGAGGACTTGGCTGGCCTGAAGGTGCTGTTCATTCCCGCCGTCGATGCCTGCTCCCTGGCAGACCGGATGCGTCTGGAGGAGTTTGTGCGGGCAGGCGGGGTGCTGGTCTCCATCCTTTCCAGTGGAGGGCACGACCGCAATTGTGAGCCTCAAAAGAGGCCTCTGCTGGATTCCCTGCTGGGGTTGGACACCTCTTTGGCGACCCGAAAAAGCGGCCAGTTCTCTCTCCTGGCCAAGGGCGAATTGGCATGGCTGAATCATTTTGCGGTCAGGCTGGTCAGTTCTGGAGTGAAGACCACTTCGGCTGAGACGCTGGCGGAACTTGACGGAAGCCCCATCATCACTCTGCAGCGTCTGGGCAAAGGCAAGGCGTACTTTTTTGGCTGCGATTTCTGGAGCATCTACGGAGTCATGGGGGCCATGCGTAACTTCGGTCAGTTCTCCGCCATTCTGCATGGCGTCCAGGATTTCCTGAACAGCATGGGTGTTCCTCAGAAGGTCGTGGCCTTGAATGGTGAGGCCAACGCCATGGGGGTCCGCATCATTGAACGTCATATCGGCGATGCCAGCATCATCAATGCCATCGATTATCTGGACGGCGATTTCACCAAGGGCGTCCCCGTGCTGAACGACCTCAATCCCGAACTGACTTTTCGGCTGGACGGAAAGTACCATTGCTATGACCTCTTCTCCCGCGAAAAACTGGCGGACGGCGCAGACTCATTCCGCTCTCGCCTCAAATATGATGGCGGTCATCTGGCATTCACGATGCTGAAGTCCCCACCCAAGGACGTGACGGTGCGCATCTATCGGAACGGGCGGAATATTCAGGCGGAGATATCCGCTTCCCCGCACCCGCTGAAGGTCTCCGTCTGGCGTGATGGCGTGGAACTTCCTTCGGCAAGAAAAATCCTCCCCGCCACTGCAAACGGTCAATTCCGCTACTCCTATCCCGTCGCGTTGAACGAGTCGTCGGGGCGTTACACGGTGAAAGTTCAGGATTTGCTCTGTGACCGACAGGCAACCGCCTTGCTTGAAGACTTTGACTGAAGAGGCAAAACCATGAACATTGTCGATTTTGGAGCAGTTGCCGACGGCGCGACCGTCAACACCAAGGCGATTCAAACCGCCATTGACGCCTGTGCTGCCGTAGGAGGCGGGACGGTCACCGTGCCAGCGGGCGTGTTTGTCACGGGGACTATCTGGCTCAGAAGTCACGTGGAGTTGCATCTGGAGATGGGGGCGTTGCTGAAGGCCTCGACCAATCTGGCGGACTACTGCGCGACGGACAGTTATGAGCAGAACTCCTTCAGCCAGGCGGAGCAGTGGAACGGAGCACACTTGATTGTCGCCCTCGAACAGGAGGACGTGGCGCTTACTGGCCCAGGCACCATTGACGGCGGCGGAGAATTCTTCTTTGAGGACGAGATTCACAATGTGTTTGGCCATTTTTTTGTCTGGTCTGACGGATTCAGGATGGCCCGCGACAAGAGGAGTCTGCGCCCTGGCCAAATGATTGTGTTCTGTGAATGTGACAATGTGCGCATCTCCAACCTGTCTCTCCGAAATTCGCCGTGCTGGACGGTTTTCCTCCATGGTTGCACAGACGCCATTGTCACTGGCCTGATTATTCGCAATCCATCCGTGAATGGCAACACGGACGGCATTGACATTGATTGCTGTGATGGAGTCACCGTCTCCGACTGCATCATTCATACCGGCGATGACGCCATCACCGTGCGCGGCAATCCCAGAAAACTGAAGAACAAGCGTGCCTGCGAGAACATTTCCATCACCAATTGCGTGCTGGACTGCACCGTCAGCGGGTTCCGCGTTGGTGTGGGGGACGGTGCAATCCGCCATGTGGCCATCTCCAACATCACCATGAAGCGCGTCGCCTACGGCTTCCTGATTCAGTCTGCCTACAAAGAACCGTCCAGGGGCACCGACATTTCGGATGTGACGATATCCAACATTCAACTTCATCGCTGTGCCTATCCTATTCGCATCCTGTCTGGCGCACCCTCATCCACTGCCACGATTCGGGACATGCATATAGAGGGAATTCATGGTCAATGTTGTGCGTCCTGCGAATTTGTGAGTGGGGATAGGGCTGTTCTGCGCAATCTCACGTTACGAAATGTCGATTTGACTGTCGTGGCCTCTCCCGTGAAACTGCTTGCGCCAGAGGATTATCCGCAGAATCTGTTCCTCTTCAGGCGTGTGAAGGACGTCACCCTGGAGAGCGTTCGCGTGACCTGGGACGAAGGAGCCGACCCGACCTGGAGGCGCGCCGTTTGCCAGGAGAATTCCAGCGTTGACCTCCTTCCTAGTTGCTCCATTCCCGAACCGCCCGCTGCCAAAAGCACTCTCTCGACAAAAGCCCACGCGCACTGACCGCACGAGTTTCATTGTCTTTCCTGTGGATTCAGTGGACAAGGTGCCCCGCGCCGCTGCGACGCAGGGTGTGGTTGGATTTTCTGTGCAAGCGTCAATTGTGCAAGGTGGCGACATCCACCAGAGGAAAATAGAATTCCGCACCCTAAAAATCGGCAAATTGTTTCACGATTTGGCGACACCCAGCAGTTCCAGGAACAGCCTGTCCCTGGCGACAGACTCCGTGGCCCAGCGCCTTGTCTCAGTCGGAGTTTTGACGGTGGTCTCCTCAAGGCAGTCGAACCAGTCGAAGATCAGCGCCTGCGAACGCTGCCTCAGCCAGTTCAGAAGTTTCGTCTCCAAATTCAGACGTTTTTCCGTCTTCTGCTCGTCGTCCTTGCCAGGCGTTGCCTTCAGCGCCTTGACTCTCTTCATGATGAAGCATCTGTAGCACAGGGAGAGGAACTGGACGAACATCCTGCCCCTCAGCGCATCTGGATGCCACAGGCGCGGACGGCGTCCGTCGGCGCTCTCCTTCTCCGCCTGGAACAGCTCCTCTATCCGCTCCCTCATCCTGCAGTCCTCCGGCGTCTCGAACACCCCCAGCGGGGCATTGCTCACCAGCACGAAGTACCCGAAATATCTCCTGGCCTCCGCGCATGCCTCCTCGTTGAACGAGACGCTTCGTGATACTCAGTTGCACGCATACCCACACGGGAAAATGTGTGGGTTGATTTGTAATTCTTTCTTATTGAAGTATAGTAAGTATCGGAAAACGATACATACTGGTGATATATGTCCGTCAATCTGCGACAAAAAATACAGAACGATATCTTCGATTACGTTCAACTTACCGATGCATTGTCCGATTTCAGCAATATTCGGACAAAGATTGGACGTTTGCTTGCGTCTGGCGAAATCATTCGCATAAAGAAAGGACTTTACACCTTTCCCGAATATCTGCGCCATTCGCCTTTGAATCCGTGTATCGTCGCTAATATGCTTTATGGTCCAAGTTATGTCAGTTGTGATTACGCGCTCTCGTTTCACGGCATGATTCCGGAAAGGGTCGAACTGATAACATCAATGACGACCAGCCGCTCGAAATCTTTTTCCACTCCAATCGGTTGCTTCTCTTATTATCAGCGAAAGGCAAGGGATTATTCCATAGGCGTCGAATCCTTGGAAAACCCATCTGGCAATTGCCTGATGGCATCGCGGGAGAAAGCCATTTACGACAAAGCATTGAGCGACCCCCGTTTTGATGGAAGCGATATCAGAGAATATCTGCTGGAGGATTTGCGCCTGGACGAGACGATATTGTCAGAACTCAACCATGAAACACTGCATGAACTTCAGATTTCATCGGACGGACGAATGCTGAGACTTGTGAATTTCCTTTTGAAGGAGGCCGCATGAATCAGGCAATCCAACAAATGCTAGCGCAGTACAGCTGCCGAAACGAAAACGACTATATCAACGCGCTCCGTGAAATCATGCAGGAACTGGCCTTGCTGGGATTATGGCGCGGAAAGTTTTTTGAGCATGCTGCTTTCTATGGAGGCACGGCACTGCGCATTCTCTACGGGCTCAACCGCAGTTCTGAAGACTTGGATTTTTCATTGTTGACCCCGAATTCCAGTTTTCGGCTATCCGTTTTTGCAGAGTCGCTAAAGCGTGAATTGGCATCATTCGGGTTCTCGGCGCAATTCATCGAGAAGGAAAAAAAACAGCCCTCCCATATTGACTCGGCCTTCCTCAAAGCCAACACGAAAACTCAAATGATTTCCATTGGTTTGCCGGAGGCGCTAACCGCTCAGATCCATTCCAGGGCAGAACTCAAGATCAAACTGGAGGTTGACATTGAGCCGCCAATGGGATTTCTGACCGAAGTCAGAACATTGCTGCGGCCAATTCATTCCTCAAAACAATCTTAAATTAGACATGTGATATTATATAGCAATCTGTTGATTAATGCAATAAATTTGAATATCATATGCTTATGGAAAGCAGTCATAA
>JAFRLP010000316.1 GCA_017431185.1 Victivallales bacterium
AACTTCGACTCCGGCAAGGGTCGCATCGATGGCTGGCAGGAGGGAACGCTGGCCTCCGGAAAGTGACCATCGGGGTGGCGAAGGCCGCCGCGTCTTGCCGCGTAACGCCAGTGCAACGGCAATCCCTCACCGACTGGTACTGACCGCGCGGAGCGCGGCCAATACGGCATCTGGCAAATGTCAGTGGCTGAGGGATTACGTGCAACGTCGCATTGGCCGCGCGGAGCGCGGCCTGCCATGCCCGACACTCCTTCATGAGGCCGATAGCCATACTTGGCATGCTGGCTGGTATTCAGAACCCCAGGCTACTTCAGCCCGCGAGGTCTAAAAGCTTCGCGGGCTGGTTGAGGACTCACGCTTGGCACGTCATGCTCCTGTGGCCAATCTGAGGCTATGCGCATCAAAAACAGGTAAGGGTACTGAACAGTTGCGTCGGCTGTTTGATTGCCCGTGAATTTCGGGAAATCACGTTTTTTTTGCATCATGGAGAGGAAAAGCCGTTTTCCCATGCTAAATTAAGGGGTGCAGTCGGAGGTTGGCCGCGCGGAGCGCGGCCTGCCAAACCAGCCCAAGGCGCCCGTGTCGGGCATTCGGCTGTAAAATCAGGAGGATTGTCGTGTATCCCCTGCCAAACCAGTCCAAGGTGCCCGTGTCGGGTATGGCAGGCCGCGCCCCGCGCGGCCAATTTTACTCGCAGCGGTCTTGCAGACTCCAATTGCACAGGTGGAAAAAGAAGACGGTGGCGTCCATGAAGGATTTGACGACAAGCATATATGATTTCGAGGACTTGATCCAGGGGAATTTCCTCTATGTTGACAAGACGGAGTACATCTGGCGGCTGCTCAGGCCAGCCAAGGGAATGTATTTCCTGTCGCGTCCGCGACGCTTCGGCAAGTCGCTGCTTGTATCGACGCTGAAAGCCATCTTCGAGGGGAAGAAGGAGCTGTTCCAGGGGCTGGCAATCCACGACAAGCCCTACGGCTGGGGCGTCCACCCTGTCATCCACCTGGACATGAACGGACGGGACTTCAGCACGGTGGAGAAGATGGAGGAGCGGCTCAAGCGCATCCTCCTGGAGCAGGCCGGCCACAATGGGGTCAAGTTGCAGGACGCGGCACCCGACACGATGTTCCACGAGCTCATCAGGGTCCTCTATGAGAGGAAAGGCGAGGTAGTCCTCCTTCTCGACGAGTATGACAAGCCGATTCTGGGCAACATCTCCAAGGAGAACTGCTCCGACTTCCTGGCGTCGCTCAAGGCGTTCTACTCCGTGATCAAGGAGAAGGCGAAAATGCTTCGCTTCGCCCTTGTGACAGGCGTGAGCAAGTTCTGCCACATGTCTCTCTTTTCTGACTTGAACAACCTCACGGACATCACATTGGCCTCCGACTACGCGGGGATGCTGGGATTCACGGAGGAGGAGGTGCGGCGTTATTTTGCAGACCGGATTCCCGCCGCCGCCAGCGCGAATGGCGTCTCGGAGAGCGAACTGATGGTGAATCTTAGGGGGTGGTATGATGGCTACCGCTTCTCTGAGGCGGATATCCATGTCTGCAACCCCGTCTCCGTGACAAATTTTTTCCATAATAAATACAAGTTCTCCAACTACTGGGACAGCACGGGAACGCCGAGTTTCCTGCTGGGGCTGATGCGCAGGCAGTCGTACAGCCTTGAGGCCGCATTGAACGGGACGTATGACGAGAGCGTCTTCGCCGCCTACGAGCTTGACCGCCTGGACGTCACGGGGCTTCTCTGGCAGACTGGATACCTGACCATCAGGGAACTTGTGCCTGGACTGCGCAGGATGAAATACCGCCTTGGCTTCCCCGACTACGAGGTGGAGGACACGTTCATGACCCGCCTTCTGGAGCATTTCTGCGACATCCCCCAGGGGACGGGCGAGGACACCATCGAGGGATTCCAGAAGGCCATCGCAAACGATGACCTCGACGGCTTCATGACGATGCTCCAGTCCTTCCTGGCCAACATCCCATACGGTCTCCACCTGAAGCACGAGAAGTACTACCAGACGGTCTTCTTCATCTTCTTCCGTCTGCTGGGGCTGTTCATCGAGGCGGAGTCCTGCACGAACCAGGGGCGCATCGACGCCTACGTCCGCACGGAGAAGACGGTCTTCATCTTCGAGTTCAAGCTGGACAAAAGTCCCGACGAGGCGGTCGGGCAGATTCTCGACCGCCACTACTACGAGAAGTTCCAGGGGGGCGGACTGCCCATCCGCCTGGTCGGCGTGAACTTCGACTCCTCCAAAGGGCGCATCGACGGCTGGCAGGAGGGAACGCTGGCCTCCGTCAAGTGACGACAGAGAACTGGTGCTGGCTCAAGGGTGGGGGGCCACAATTGTCGATGGTGTCCTGGACGAGACAGACTGTTCCTTAGTCACCAGTTCCGCAGCGGCTGATGATGCGGCATCCAGCGAAAAAAGCCTCCAGTGCGTGGATGATGAGTTTAATGCCGCCTTGTTTACTGGAACGGCCTCCAAGCTCACTCTGGAAAGCTTTTTTTGCGGAATTTTGCTGTTGTCCTCTGGGCAAAACATCTTTTGCAGTATATTTTACCATGCATCGGTTTATTGGATGCTGATGTTTGCCACTCTGTCTTTCGTGGAAGGCAGACAAATGAAGGAAAATGTGCTCATTTCTGAAAGTTTTGCAAGACGGTGTGAATGGCGGCATCGTGCCTTGCGCCTGTGTCGCCGTGATACGACGCGGTGAATCGCCCAGGTTCTATTCGGCGGGCGAGGCAAACGGGCTGCCCGTCTCGCCACACTCTTTTTTTGATTTGGCCTCGCTGACCAAGGTGGTCTGCACGACCACGGTGGCAATGGTGCTGGCTGACCGCCATCTGCTGGATTTGGACGCCCCTGTTTCCGCCTGGCTGCCTGGCTTTGAGGAGGGGGTGCGCCGACTGGTCACGCCGCAGCTGCTTCTGGCGCACTGCGCCGGATTTCCCGCCGGAAAACCGTATCATCGTCTCTATCCTGACGTGAATCAGGCGCAGGCGCTGGCGCTGGTGCGCGAAACCCCGCTGGAGTACACCCCCCGCGCCGCCACGGTCTATTCTGACTTGGGGATGATTGTTCTGGGGCAAATCCTGGAGAAAATCGGGCAGGCCTCCCTGGCGCAACTGGCGGAGGAACTGGTCTTCGCCCCACTGCAAATGCACCATACCCGTTTTTGCCCTGATGCGACGCAAGGGCATTTTGTCCCCACCGAGGAAATCGCCGAGTCCTCAGGAACGTATTGGACGGGCGCCGTCCACGATGAGACCGCCCGTTGGCTGGGTGGCTGCGCTGGACATGCTGGTCTGTTTTCCACCGCCGAGGATTTGGCGCGTTTCGGGGATTTCCTGCTGGCTGGCGGCGCCCCGCTGGTCTCACCTGGAACCTTTGCGCAGTTCACGCGCCCCGCAGGTCTGGTGCCTGGCTCCACCCGTTGCCTCGGCTGGGATGCGCCTTCGCCTGAATTGTCCGCCGAGGTCGGTGCGTCTCCAGGCGCCTTCTGGCACACTGGCTTCACGGGAACCGCCTTATGGTGTGATCCAACCGCTGGCACGGTGATTGTCCTGCTGACCAACGCCGTCCACCCTCGCCGTTCCCGCAAGCAACAGGGTTATTTCCCCTGGCGGAACCGTCTGTTGCAGGCTGGAAACTCGTGATGCGTTTCGATATGCCTTTTCACCGCTTGTCAGTGGTGGTTGTTGTCAGTTCCACCAGGAAGCAGGGAGAAGCCGTGGCATCCAAAAGTTCCTGGCCTTCGAGGACGAGGATGTTCAGTGCGCGTGAAGCGAGGGAGGCTGCGGAGCCATATTCCCGAGCCAGGATTTTCTTTTTTGTGAGGAGTGGTGCGCCATCGTCCCAGCACCAAGCATCAAGCACCTTGCGTGCCCCCAGGGCAATAGGGCGCTGCAAGTCCGCGAGCGGCTCCAACATCTCCTCGAACATTCCCTGCGCGGAGAGGATCGCCAACTGGAGTCCAAGCATCTTACAGAATGGGGCGATGGCGTAGGCTGGCATAGACAGTTTCACCACCGCGAAGTCTCTTCCTCTGCATTGGAGTCGGCGGAGCACAAGCGGAGAGTCCTCCGCTGTGAATGCCTGGGCGCGGCGAAGCCAGGCATCCTGGGAGTCCCAGACGAAGAAGGTGGACGGCAACTTGACTTCAGGCGTTGCCTGGGAAAGCCCCCTAGGGGTGGCTTCCAGCACGGTTCTTCTGGGAGAGGCCGGCGGAGTCAGGCCCGCCAGGGAAGACGTGCAGGAGTCGCTCGTGCGCCGCCATGCGCCGTCGCTCCATTGCACGCCAAGATAGCAGGGCATGCTGGGGGCGACGCGGGTGTCTGCATAGACCCTGGCCAGTTCGTCGAGAGAGTCTGGCTCCACCAGGTGCGCATGCATCGCGCTGGCTAGGGCAGAAGTCCCCTCCCAATCCAGGCTGACACGCCAGGTGCAGAGTGCGGCAATCCTTCGCTCCCCTTGGGTTATGATGGGAATCTCCAGGGCGGGAATGGCGAATTCCCTCCTGAAATAGTCTGCGTCGGTCGGGGCGAGCACGGGGCGGAAGGAGACGTCGGGGATGTTGCAGGCGTCGCGCTGGACAAGGCCATGTCTTTTGATGCCAGTTGTTTTGGAACTGACGCTTGCGCCTCTGTGGCAAAGGCGTCTCTCCGATGTCTCCACCGTAGGAGTGATGTGGACGAATTCGGCGGCGTTGCCCTCCATGTCGCATATACCCAGCGGATTTTTGGGAGAGGGTGCCAGAACGGAATGCATTCGTTTTGAGTCAGGCTTGGTCTCTGGAGGCATTTGGTTGGCCCAGCCGCCCAGGGCGGCGAACTCCCACTCCTCTTCCGTGGGTGGTCGGATGGCGTATCCTGGGGGAAGCAGTGCCAGGGCGTCCAGCCGCCTGGTCAATGCATGGCAGTAACGCAGGATGTCGTACCACCCCATCCGCTCCACTGGCATGTCGTTCCCCGTGTCCCTGGAGGGAACATGGGGGCCGCAGACCAAATGATACTGCCCGTTGGAGACCTCCCTTTCGTAGATCCAGTAGGGATAGTCGATGTCGCACGCCTTGCCGCTAGAGGGGGAGACGAAACGCCCCGGCGGCACAAAGGGCATGTTCAGGTGCGTATTCAAGGAGAAGGTGAAGGTCTTTCCCAGGCAGGCGGAGTTGTACGGGGCCATTTTGTTGGCGAGTACATTTGCCTGGCTGACCAGCGATGCCCTTTTCTTCGGGGGCAGGCATTCAGTGCCCAGGGGGGAGGCCAGAAAGCCCAGCATACGACCGACGGAGGCAAAACTCTCCTCCAGGTCGGGGATGCTTTTCACCGCCAGGTCTTGAAGGCTGTCGCGAAGGCGAATCAATTCCTCCAACGCTTGGGGATGCTGATGCCGTGAGGCCAGAGACCTGGTTCGGGCAAGTGCCTGCTCTATCCGCCGAGTCTCCTCGTGAGGCAGCTGCAGGGAGAGACGCGGGAGAAAAGCATCCCACCAACGGAGTTTTGTCGTGCAATCCGCCTCCTCGGCATTGGGCGATGGCTTTTTACCCTCCTTCCCCTCTTCTTGGCTGGACTGCACGAGGTTTGACGGTATTCGGACGGGAGTGCGCTCTTCCCTTGAAACGCCTTGTGAAGCACGCACCTTTCCTTGGTCTGAACGTAAGGAGAAGACAAAGAGGACGGAAAGTGCCAGGACAAGCATTAGTCCCAGGGC